>JACCRK010000043.1 GCA_013813565.1 Herpetosiphonaceae bacterium | reverse complement strand
GTCTGAGAAAACCTCCGGCACCGCGGGCACCCCCTGGGCTGGGGCGCTGGTCCGCCAGATACTCGGCGGCTGTGGCTCGTCGTCAACCAGCTCGCTCGGCCGGCGCAGATAGAGCACGCGGTCGTGGCGCGGGCTGCACTCGGCCTGGGTCAGACTGGCCTCAGGCTCATCAACCAGAGTCCGCACCGCCGCGCTGGCCAGATCATGGCGCATGAGCTGGCTACTGGCGGTGGTTGCCACCGTGTAGATCACGGTGGTACCCGAAAAAAAAAAAAAATAAGTGAGCTGATCGGCGAGCATCCGGGCTGGGGCGTCGTTCAGGGTTTGCAGCCAGAGCGCGCTGTTGCCAAGCGGATCGCGGACCAGCACAAATTGCTGCTGCGCTGGCCGACTCGCGGCGCCACAGCCGGCCAGGAGCAGTCCCACGATCGCGCAGCTCAGTAAACGGCCACAGTTCCTACTTATAGCGAATATGCAGGTGATTATCGTGATTGGCATAGGCCGTCGTCAGTCCCTCATTGATGAGTGTCGGATCGTTGAAGTAGATCACGGCAATCTGGCCCGGCGCGGCGGCGCGGATGGCCTTGACTAGCTCACGGGTTGCGCTGCGGTCGTAGGTGCCTGACTGCCAGGTGATCCGGGATCCAGTGCACTGGGCGCGGTCGGTGCGGATGGGCCAGATATCGACATCGCCACCGGTCTCGTGCGAGGCGTGGCCAGGAATATCGCCCCCATGCTCGAAGCTGAGGTCGCCGACGGGGACTTTGCCCTTGCCGAGGGCGCCAAAATCGCTGGCGGCCTTCTCAAGCTGGGCCACGGTCGAGGCCGCGCCCCAGTTAGCATTACCGTTCCCATCGGGATCCTGGTCGCACATATTGGCTGCGAAGTTGACGTACTCGTAGTGCCAGATCAGATTTTTCCAGGTTGTTGGGCCGACGATGCCGTCGGCGCTCAGGCCGGCGTGGCTCTGGAAGCTCTTGACCGCCGTCTCGGTGCCGGGGCCGAAGGCGCCGTCGACGGTCAGGCCGGCGTTACGCTTGGCGTTGAGCTCGGCCTGGAGCGCCTTGACCGCGTTGCCGCTGTCACCGCGCCGGACGGTCGCGACCAGCGCACCCCAAGTGGCCGGGCCGACGATCCCATCGGCGCCAAGCCCTTTCGAGGCCTGGAAGCTCTTAACCGCCGCCTCGGTGCCAGGTCCGAAAACGCCATCGGCGCCGATATTCAGCAGATACTGGATCGCCTGCACGTCGGTGCCGCGATTGCCCTTGCTCAACGGATGGAAAAATGCCCCGGAAAATGCCTCGGCAGGTTGAATAGATCCCATGATCAAGGCGCAGATCAGCGCCAGACCAAGCCGATACCACCATCGTTTGTGCATCATCAACTCCTTACATTGTCAGGTGATTCCAGCTGTTGATTCCGACGACACCGTCGGCGGTGAGCTGGCGATTGGTCTGAAAGGACTGGACCCGCGTGGTCGTGCCCGATCCAAACCTGCCATCGACCGTCAGGCTATAGCCCTGGGTGGTTAGCTGGCTTTGGAGCGCCTTGACCGCCTCGCCACTGTCGCCGGCGCGCACCGTCATAATCAGCTTCTCCCAGGTTGCCGCCCCGATCACACCGTCGGCGACCAGGCCGTTGGCGCTCTGGAAGCTCTTGACCGCCGCCTCTGTGCCGGGACCGAAGGCGCCGTCGGCGGTGATTGTGGCACCCCTGGCCCGCAGCAGGTACTGGATCAGCGTAGCCAGGCCGGTCGCTGAGGTGCCCCGGCGAACGGTTGGCCACATCCGCCCGACGCTGCCGCCGTTGAGGGTTGTGGCGACGGCGCTGCGCAGCTGTGGCAACAGTGCATAGAAGGTGTCGCCGGGACAGCTGGTGCTGCCAAGGTCGCGGTGGCCGACGATCGTGTCGGCGCTCAGGCCGTATTGCTGGCAGATGTAGGCGATCAGCGCAACCAGCTTATTCCACTGTGGCAGGCTGGGTGCCAGCGCGGTATAGATCCCCTCACACTCGATACCAATGTGAGTGTCGTTATGGCCATCCACGTGGGCGCCCTGGACATGGGTTGTGCCGCCGCTCAGTGCGCTCAGGCTCTGGTGCCGGCCCTCCATAATCCAGCCGCCACGGCTGATGGTGAACTGCTGGCCGGTGTCGATCCAGCCGCGGTTGAAGTGGCTTTGTTGGATCTGGCGGGCGCGGATGTGCGCCGTCGAGCGTGAGAAGTCGTTGGTGTTGAGGTTGGTGGTGTGGTGGACAACAATGCCAATCGGCTTGCGGCTGAGCACGTTGATCGGCTCGCGGGCGGCGGCGGCGCCCCAGGCGGCGGTGCCATCAATCGAGGGGGTGACTACCGCCGCTGCGGCGCTCCGCAGGAGCCGTAGTTCGGTACCACCAACCACCAGGCTCAGCCCGACCCCGGTGACCAGCTTGCCAAACGAGCGGCGCGAAAGTTTTTTCATAGAGCATGTTCCTTTGTGATGTGAGAGGGCCACTCCGGCCACGCTGGGTGGCCGGAGTGGTCGGGGGTTAGGGGCGGGGCCAGGCGCAGTGGATGTGGGTGCTGTGGCCGGTATTGCCGGGGCCGAGGACTTCGGTGGCGCCAAGTGCGCTGCATTTGCTGCGGAAGGCGCTCTGGTTGGGGTGCGAGGAGCTGACATGCGAGCCATTGATCACATTGACATCAACGGCAACCCCAGCGTAGTGACGCGAGGTGGCGCTGTGGGAGCCGCCGGCAATCTCGCTCACTGAGTAGGTCCACGATTGCGAGAGCGTGATCATGCCATTCAGCAGGCGCGTATCCAGATACACCGAGCCGCCAGGGGCATTCTGGTAGCTGCTGCGGCGGGCGGCGCCACCGTTGGCGGTGTCGACGATGTTCTGGCGGGCGTTGGCGCTGTCAACCACCCCTGAGACATGGACCGTCGCCAGCTTGATTCGGCTGCTGTCGCGGATGGTTGTCGCCAGCTGTGCGCGTGTCGAGCCGCCACCGCCGCCTGCTGCGCCGGTCAGCGCCGCCCAGGTGTCGGGACCAGCGACCCCGTCAGCGCCCAGTCCCTTCGAGGATTGGAAGCTCTTGACGGCGCTTTCAGTGCCGGCGCCGAAAGCGCCGTCGATCGAAACCGAGTGGCCGTGCTTGACCAGCTCGCGCTGGAGCGCGTTCACCACGATATTCGTATCGCCGCGGCGCACTGTGACCACAAGTTTCTCCCAGGTGTTGGGCCCGACGACGCCATTGGCGCTGAGACCGTTGGCGCTTTGGAAGCTTTTGACCGCGCTTGCGGTGCCAGGGCCGAAGTTCCCGTCAACGGTCAGACTATAGCCGCGGTGTTTCAGCTTTGACTGGACAGCGTACACGTTTGGGCCTGTATCGCCGCTATCGACGATAGCCCAGGTCCGCGCCGCCGCAGTGCCCAAACCAGGGCCGAATCCAGCAATCAGCGCTATCAACACGGTCAGGGTGGTCGCCATGAGTGTCCAATGTCGTCGCATACTCAGCATCCTTCCTTGTAAAAACATAAGAGGCCAACAGAGAGATCACGGTGCTACGTTTGAGGGTGGGAGGTCAAGGGTGGCTTGATTGGATGGGCGGAGGCTTTGCCATAGATCGGCTTTTGTAGGTATACTATAGCGGATATATCTTAATAAAATCTTAATATCGTGGTTGAGTTATTAAAAAAACCTTAAAGACATCTATATTCCTACCACTACCGATTGAGGAATGCTATGCCCCCTCAAGCAGCAACTTTAGTCCTCCAGCCCGACCTCACGTTGCAAACCCTGATGGTCCGGGTGCTTAAAACGGCCAGCCTGATCGTCTTCAAGGCCGCTACCGCCAGAGCGGCGCTCGAGATCTATGAGCGTGAGTCGATCGATCTACTCATCCTTGATCACAATCTTCCTGACCGCGATGCCCTCGATCTGTGCGCTGCGATCCGTCAGAGCTCAGCGGTGCCGCTGCTGATGGTCGGCGCCACCAGCGATGCCTATACACGCAGCATGGCGATCGATCAGGGCATCGATGATTATCTGGTAACACCCTTTCACGAGGTCGAGTTTCTGGCCCGCGTACGGGCGCTGCTGCGGCGGAGCAGCGGCCAGCTGGCGGGTGATAGGGACGCCCAGGCCGCGGTTGCGATCCAGTGTGGCTCGCTGGAGATCAATTGTATCGAGCGGCGAGTGCTCAACAGCGGGCAGCCAATTCACCTGACCAAGACCGAGTGGGCCTTGCTCAGCGTTTTTCTACAGCACCCTGGCCAGATTCTGACCCACCGTATGCTGTTGCAGCAGGTCTGGGGCAAAACCTACAGCGACGATCGCAACTACCTCCACGCCTACATCCGCCGCTTGCGCTGCAAGCTTGAGGATGATCCAGCCCAGCCACAGCTGATCCGCTCGGAGTCAGGAATTGGCTATCGGTTTCTAAGGCTTGAAGAGCGGGCCAGGGCCAGCCAGCCAAAGGCTCGTCAGAGCGCTACCCAGCATCTACTGGCCGTCAACCACCAGCTGCCACTGACATCGCTGATCGGTCGCGACCACGAAGTTGCTTCGCTCAGCGCCCTGCTGCTCAAGCCAGATGTGCGCCTGGTGACACTGACTGGCGTTGGTGGCTCGGGGAAAACTTGCCTGGCGGGGCATCTGGCCGCCCGGCTGCGCAGCGAGTTCGTCGACGGTGTGATTTTTGTCGCGCTAGATAGCCTCACCGATCCGCAGCGCCTGCCGGCAACGCTGGCCCGTGCTGCCGGGATTCATGATCGTGGCGACGACCAGCCGCTTGAGCGGATCGCCAGCCTGATCAGCGACCAGCGGATGCTGATCATTCTGGATAACTTTGAGCAGGTGCTGGCGGCCGCTCCCTGCGTCAACCAGGTGCTACAAGCCTGCCCTAATCTGAAAATCCTGATCACGAGCCGCATTCTGCTCGGGATCTACGGCGAGCACCAGTTTGCCCTGCCACCGATGGGGCTGCCTGACCTACAGCACCTGCCGACACTTGAACAGATCGCGGCTATCCCGGCGATTGAGCTTTTTGTGCGCCGCGCCCAGGCGGTCGAGCCAACCTTTGGGATCAACAGCGACAACGCCCCGATCATCGCCGAGATCTGTGTGCGCCTTGATGGTTTGCCGCTGGCAATGGAGCTGGCGGCAGTGCATAGCAAATTTTACTCGCCGCAGGATATTCTGCAGCGGCTGGGTAAGCGGCTCGACTTTCTGCAGCACTCCGGGCTGGATCGCAGCGCCCGGCAGAATTCGCTGCGGGGCGCGATCGAGTGGAGCTACGATTTGCTGTCCGAGTACGAGCGGGTGATCTTCCTTGGCATTGCGGTGTTCGAAGGCTGCTTCACCTGCGAGGCGGCGCTGGCGCTCTGGCCAGACGACGATCCCGCCGTGGTTGAACGGGCCTTGCAGGGCCTCGTCAACGCCAGCATGCTGCAGCGTGAAAGCGGCCACGACGAGCTGGCCTGGTTTGGCATGCTGCATACGATTCGGCAGTATGCGCTGCTCAGGCAGCCCGCCGAGCAGCTGTATCCGCCCCTGCTTGAGTACTATGTCCGCTTGGTAAAACAGGCCGAAAGCGCCTTCCTGGTCTCCAACCACAGCAGCTGGCTGGCCCGGCTTGAGCGTGAACATCCGACGATTCTGGCGGTGCTTGGCTGGCTCTGCGGCGACACAACTCCGCGTGGGCGGCCGGTGCCCCTGGCGGCCTGGGAACTATGCGCGGCGATCTGGCGCTTCTGGTACGAACACGGCCATATCAACGAGGGTCGGGCCTGGCTGGCGCGCCTCCAATCGGCGCCAACAGACGGGATTGGGCTAATGACTCGCGACCAGGTTGCGCTCGGCGTCGGGGTGCTGGCCTTCATCCAGGACGACTATGTGGCGGCTCAGGCGGCGTTTGAACAGATTCTCACCCCACCGCGTGGCGACCATGATCCGTCGCTGGTGGCCCAGGCCCTCAGCAATCTTGGGCTGCTCGCCTACTGGCAATGCCGCTACAGCGAAGCAATCGAAGTTTTAGCGGAAAGCCTGCGCCTGTTTCAGTCTCTCGATGACCGCTACGGCATCGCTGGGGCACTGCGCTACCTAGGCATGGCCCGGCTCAACCAGGGCGATCAGCGCGCCGCCCTGGCACTGCTGGCCGATAGCCTGACCTGGTTTCAGTCCCTGGGCAGCCAAAGCGGCATCGGCAGCGCAATGAGCTTCTATGGACGAGCTTTGCTGTCGTGTGAGGACTACCAGGAGGCGGCCCACTGGCTGGAACAGAGCATGACAACGCTGGCTGCGCTGGGCAACCGGCCGGGCCTGGCGCGCAGCCAGACATATCTGGGGCGGGTCGCGCTGGCTCAGGATGATCATGTCCGCGCCTACGAGCTACTGCGCAATAGCCTGGGGCTGTTCCACCAGGTCGGCGACCGCGAGGGGATTGCCACCGCGCTTGAGGGGCTGGCGCTGGTCGAGGCCTGCCAGGGATGCCACAATCGAGCGACCGCTTTCTATCGTGGTGCCGTCCGTCTGCGGGCCATGATCGGCGCACCGCTACCGCCCGCTGATCGTAAGGTGATCCAGCGCCTGCTGTCGCCGTGGACGATCCAGGCTCTCCAGCGATCAACCGAGCTGCCGGCGATCGTGCCCAGCGCACTCAACGATCTGATCGTCTGGGCGCTATCCAGCGCTGACATCGTTGGCCCGCCGATCAGTCGCAGGTCGCCCCAAGCGTGAGTTGCAAGTTTGGCCGACGGGTACGGAGTCCCGCCGCACCTTGATTTTGCAGCGACCTTTAAGGCCCGATCAGCACGTAGCCGGCCCAGAAAAACGGCTCGGCGTAGGGACAGGCGGCCTCAGGGTCAAGTCCGCTCTGGACAAGCTGGGCGCCGCCCAGCCGATCACGCACCTCGGCGCCCGCCATTGTGCGTAGCTCACGCTGGGCGGCCTGGAGCGTGGCGGACAGATTGCGGTTGGCCGGCTGGTCGAGCAGCCGGCGGTAGAAACACTCCATCAGCAGCCGCGCCGATGTATCCTCGACTGGCCAGAGCGTCACCAGAACGGCGCGGGCACCGGCCCCCAGCAGCGCCCGGACGAGGCCCAGCGGCTCATCGCCGCGCAGCACCCGGCTGACCCCGCTGCGGCAGGCGCTCAGGGTGATTAGGTCGGCATCAAAGCGAAAGTCGGCCAGAATATCCCGTGCCCGCAGCCGTTGCTCCGGGCCGACCAGCAGCCACGAGGCCAGCGGATCCTCGGTGTCGAACTCGCCATGGCAGGCCAGGTGGATCCAGCGATACGCGATGGCGGCATGGCGCAGCTGCTCCGCTGTCCCCTGCTCACCGCGCCAGACCTCGCCGCCACAGAGCGCGGCGATCGCGGCAGCCTCGGACTCGGTGTGGCGCAGGTTGTGCGCATCTCCGCCAGCATAGCCGAGCGCCAGACAGCGGTTGGCGGCCGTCGAGGGCGGAGCGGCCAGCTGGTGGAGCAGCACGGTTGCGCTGGGCGTATTGGTCAACCGCACGCCCTGATCTAGCAGCGGAGCGCCGGACTGGTCGAGCAGCGCCGCAAATGGAATGTGATGGAGCGGGCCGTGGGGCGCGATCACTGCCTGGTCAGCGGCGGCGAGCAGTGCGGCGACTGGCGCGATCAGCGCATCGTAGAGCCGGCGCAGCACCGCTGGCTGGAGGAAACGCCGCCCGTCGCTGGCCAGCGGACCGCTGCCGTGGAGGGCGTTCGGGTTGATCGGACAGCGCCGCGCCTGGACGCTGGACTGCGTGACGGCGAAGACCCAGAGCTCGGCGGGCGTGACCAGCAGCTCGCGCAGTGGCGAGCTGGCCGGGATCGCATCCAGCAGCGGTGAGTCGGGGGCGCGCAGGCCAACCGCCAGATACGCCAGCACCAGCGTCCGGTCCGGCAGCGCTGCCCGGACCCTGTCCGCCGTCGCCGGCTCGGCCAGGCGATCCTCCAGCGGCGAATTGGCCTGGAGCAGCAGATCGGCGAAGGCCCGCGCTCTGGCCCGCTCGGCGTAGTCAAAGGCGGCCGGCTGGTTGCCCAGCCGCAGACAGAGCAGCACCATGGCCTCGTAGATCTGCTGCCAGCGCCCCATGAGGCTGATGCGAATGCCCTCGTCGCGAATCGGCTGGCGGGTCTGCTCGATGACCTCAATCGCCAGACGGTAGTTTTCAGCGGCCTGCTCCTCCTGGCCACCCTGAAGATGAACAACGCCGATCCGATAGCGCACCAGGGCCACGATCTCATAGCGCTCCAGCTCCAGGGCGAGGTCGAGCGCCTGCTGGTAGGAGCCGAGCGCGGAGGACTGGTCACCGTCGGCCTGATAGACCAGCCCGAGGTTGAGATACACGTCAACCTGATAGGTGCGCGTGCTCATCAGGGCCAGGGCGCGGGTGAACTGGGTGGCGGCGGCGGCGAAATTACCGCGCAGCATCTCGACCTCACCGATGTTGTTGGCGATCCGGCCGAGAAAATCCTGGGCGCCCTCCTGCTCCAGGATCGCGGCGGCGGCGGCGAACTGGGCCAGGGCTGCCTCCCAGCAGCCGCGGTCGCGCTCGACCAGGCCGAGGTTGATGGCCGCCAGAGCCTGTGGGTAGCGGGCCGCCTGGCCCTGAAAGATCTCCAGGCTGGAGCGCAGACAGGCTTCAGCGCGATCATAGCTCTGCAGGTGGTAGTGCAGGCTGCCCTCGTTGAGCAGCACGTGGCCCTGGCGCAGGTGTTCGCCGAGGTCCTGCCAGATGGCGCGGCTGGCCTGGTAGCCCTGAAACGCCCCGTCATAGTCGCCGCTGTAGCGGGCGAACGTCGCATCCGAGTTGAGGGTGCGGCCGCGGATGGCGGGGGCCAGATCCGGCGCGGCCAGCAGGCTGGCGAAGCGCTCGCGGGCGGCCCCCCAGCGCTCAGCCAGGCCCGCGCCCAGGCCCTGGTAGTAGCGCACAAGATGGCGCTGGCCGGGCTCCGGCAGCCGATCGATGGGCACCGTGGCGATGGCGTCGGCCAGGCTATCGGGGGCCTGACGGATCAGCAGCTCGCACCACGCTTGCAGAGAGTTGATATACTGGCTGGCTGTGGATGGCGCCGGAGCGTGCTCCAGCCGGCTGGCCCAGGCCGCCACGAGGCTGGCATAGGCCGCCTGCAGGCGCTCCGGGCTGGCCTGTAACATTTCCCACCACTGGCTGCGTATTGTTGAGTCAAAGCGATAGCCTTGATCCGCTGGCTGCAACCAGCCCCAGCCACGCAGCTCGTCCACCAGGGGCTGCAGGGTCTCGCCGGCGCAGCGCTGGAGCAGATCGAGGTCGAGCTCATCGAGCAGCATCGCCACATCGACCACGAGCTGCTGTGTGGGACTCAGCTCAGGCGTCCGTTCGGGCATCGCTTTGTTCGTCATCGGTGTACCACCCTTCTACACTACTACCACCAGCCGGACGCCCACCCGCAGGCGATGGAAAGATTCTGGGGCCAATTCCGTCTTGATGATACAAACACGCGTTGTGTAACAGCGAAGTATTGCGGAGGTTCTACATGTGGTATCGGATACGCACATTTATGGTGCTTGGTTGCCTGCTGATGCTGATCATGGCCGGCTCCATCCACGCACCCGACCGTG
Source organism: Herpetosiphonaceae bacterium (assembly GCA_013813565.1). Classification (GTDB taxonomy): domain Bacteria; phylum Chloroflexota; class Chloroflexia; order Chloroflexales; family Herpetosiphonaceae; genus JACCRK01. Next base: position 17,258 of record JACCRK010000043.1, on the reverse strand, counting down.
CTGTGGCGGCTGCGGCGCCCCTGGTCTTTTTTGATTTAACAGTCTCCCTGGAATGGCAGCCCGGCACCGACGATAATCTCGCCAAGGATCTCGAGTGGCAGGGCTGCTCGAACACAGCGCTGCGTAGCGCCTACCTCGACGATCTGCGCGCGGGGCTGGAGGCGACGGCGGGCTATATCTACAGCTACACTGGCGGCCAGATGGCCCTGCGCAACATTGATATCTACACCAACGGCGAGCATTGGGACAAGGCCGATATCCGCATCCTGGTCGACAACAGCTTCCGCCCAACCGCCTTTGTTGGCGGCATCGTCGCTACGCCGACGCTCTTTACCAGCCCCAAAACCGGGGCCAGCCGGGTCTTTTATCCAGGCGGAATCTTGCTGGGCCGCCAGTGGGATGGCGCCGGGGCGCGCTGTGGCTCGTGGGCGGCGGCGGAGGGCTGGCGCACGATCGGCCACGAGTGGGGCCACTATGCGCTGTATCTGTGGGATGGCTATATCAACCAGAGCACCCACCAGGCGCAATATTGTACCAGCAGTTCACTTAGCCCGACCTTAATCGAGCCGGCCTCCAATCCGCTGGTTCAGACGACTGACAGCCTGATGGCCTACCACTACCGCGCTGACCAGCTCTGGCGCTCCAGCAAGCTGCTGCCCGAGGCGTGCAAAGGGACACCCCAGACAGAGTTCTACGACCTGGCGGAGTGGGAGACGCTGCAGATGTTCTATCCAGTGACGATCCCCGACCGCGATGCGGCGCCGGTTGACCCGCGCGGGGCGGCCGCGTTTCTGTCGATCAGCGACCACAGCCGCGGCGGGCCAGGGCACAGCGCGGCGCGCACCGTGATCAAGCCGACCGCGCCGGCCGCCATCGGCCAGGCCTATCTGATCTTCCCCGATAGCGCGGGGCGGCCGCAGCGCATCCTGGGCCAGGGGCTGATGCTGGCCGGAGAGCGCGAGCTGATTCTGGGCGCCAATCCCGCGCGCAACGGCCGCGCCGCCGTGCTGATGGAAAACTGGACCACCGGCCAGCGCCTGTACTATCCTAAGAACGCCGCCAGCGCCGCCGTGCTCGATCCCGCCAGCATCAACAAGCTTGATCCAACCCCAAGCCGCTGGAAGCCAGGCGTGCGCATCGTGCCGCTGGTGATGCCAAGCGGGCCTTACTCGTTCGTCAGGGGGTTTCAGATCGAGTTCTGCGACTGCGATGGGCACACCAAGCGGGTGGAGGTGGTCTACTGTCCCGCCGGCGGACAGTGTCACGCTGCGGTACCGGCGACGGTCACCGGCAAGTCGGCGCTGATCAACATCTGGCTTGGCCCGCAGGAAGAGGCGGCCGATCACGGCTACTTCTATCTGCGCAACCGGGACACCAACGAAGAAACGGTCACCTGGTACCAGCTGGCCGGCGGCGTCGGCCCGGCCACCGCCGAGATCCACGCGCCGCTGCTCGACAGCGAGATCAGCACTGCGGTTGCCGATGAGTCCTATCCCCTGGACAGCGACACCAACGTGCTGTACGCGCCCGCCGATCTGTGCAGCACCAGCCTCGGCACCGCACCGGAGCTGCCGCTGCTTGGGACACCGATGCGGGTTGAGCCGGTGGTCGCCGGCCCCGACGGCGGCACGCCCTGGAGCCGCAAAGAGTCGCCGCTGGTGGTGCGCCTGAGCTACAGCCAGGATCTGCTTGATCGGCTCGGGGTCGATGAGCATGATCTGATTGTGCTGTTTTTTGATCGGCAGCTGCAGAAGTGGACGCCGGTCCAGGCCAGCGGCCAGAGCCTGGAGCTGGACTGGATCGCCGCCGCGCCCCAGAACTTCGACAGCGCTGGCGGGATCTACGCGCTGGCCTACAAGCCGTAGGGGTTGGCGATTAGAGGTTCGGGGTTAGCGCATTCTTTGCGCTAACCCCATTTTTGTTGTCTCCCAAGAAGGTCGCTTGATGCGGGCGTACGATGTGGTCAAATGCGGATCCTGGCAATTTCAAAACTCGTTGGTTGATCGAGGAAAGGTTGCTGCTGGCGCACTCGTCTTAGGTATAGAACGCGGCGCCCAGGTCTGGCTATCTCGCACCGTCGCGTCGTAGCTAATGAACTGGATGCTGGCCCAACAAACCGGCGCCAAAACCCAATGTAGTGTGGAGGAATCCGATGAGCAATGAACGGAACGAATCGCTGGTGGAAAAGCTGGCCAACACGCCCACCGGCCGGCGGTCGTTTTTGCGGAACACCGGTATCGCGGCGCTGATGGCGGCCGGGGCGGTGGGTCTGCCGGGCGGGATTGCCGCCGCGCAGAGCAAAGAAACGACGCTGGTCTCCCAGGAGGCCAGTGAAATCCCCGAGGGCGCCCGACTCACGCTGCGCCTGATGCGCTCGCTGACGCTGTACAACATGGGCTTTTTATCCAGCAGCGCCAACAATCGCGCCGCGATCAAAGAGATCGCCATCAAGCAGATCCGCGAGCAGTTCTCCCAGCTCGGCTCGATCGATGGCTCGTGGGTTGGCTACACGCCCAATCCCGAGGATGACGATCCGTGGCCCTGGCCGTGGTGGTGGGGCCGCCGCAAGCACATCGACTTCGGCGACATCATCAAGTGGGGCGAGATTCCGCTTGACGGCCAGCTGACGGTCAAGCTGTTCAATGCGCTGACGGTGTACAACCAGAGCTTCCTGCGCAAGAGCGGCGACCAGCAGCGCAAGCTGCAGTCGGTGGCTCTGGGCCAGATCAAGCAGCTGGTCGGCAAGCTAGGCTCGTCCGGCGGCGGGATCGCCAGCTGGGAAGAAGGCGACGATCTGTGTCCGCCCTGGTGGCGCTGGCCGTGGCCCGGCCCGCGCCGCTCTGGCGACCCCGAGCCTGAGCCGAACCTGGGGGCCACGCTCGATATCGCCAACAGCCTGATCGACTTCAATCTCGGCGCCGCCTTCACCGATGGCGTCGCCTGGAGCGATCTCCAGGGCACGGCCTTCGATCAGATGAACCAGCAGTTCGGCCAGCTCAGCGGCGGGATGAAGGCCATGGGCGCCACGGGCTTTGCCATGTACGAGCCGGGCGACGATATCTGCCCGCGCTGGTGGCCCTGGCCGTGGCCCGGCCCGCGCCGATTCAACGATGTCTTTGACCCGTCCCCACAGCCGTGGCGCATCAGCTCGCCGGCATCCAAGCTTACCAAGGGCATCTTTCGCTCGCTAACCCTGGTCGCCAGCGCCTCGATCTTCCAGGATATCCAGGCTGGCGCGGCCCTGCAAGAGCTGGCCATCAACGAGGCTGGCACCCAGCTAGAGCAGCTGGGCAAGCAGATCGGCTAGCACCCGCACTCAGGTCTGGCGGCAACGGCGCACACCAACCGCGGGGTGCGCCGTTGTGCTTGAATGGAACGTCGGTTGGTTGGCGAGAACGTGCTACAATGCGATCGTAATGGCAGCTGAATGAGTGCCACCATGAGCGATTTTAGCAACAGCGTCACCCTCTACCAGGCATGTCTTGCCGATGGTACCGACAGTCAGATCGATGCATTTGAGGTTTTGTGGAGCCACCTGTACCGCATTGCCTATGCGATGCTGCACGCGCGCCCGAATGGCGAGGCGCTGGCCAACGACTGTACCCAGCAGACGCTGATCAAGCTTCACCGCAGCCTGGATCAGTGCCGCAACCCGGCTGTCTTTCGCGAGTGGGCCGCCCAGATCCTGCGCCGCACGGTTTTGGATGAGCTGCGCCGCCCCGATCATCGCCTGCTGGTAACCCTGCCCGATGACGACCACGCGCCCTGGATCGCCGACAGCGAGATTCTGACCCACACCGATGATCTCGCGGCGCTTCTCCAGTATGCGGTCACTCACGGCCCGCTCAGCGAGCGCTCGCAGCGGGTGGTCGTCGGTCGCTACTTCGCCGACCAGACCGACGAGTACCTGGCTCAGGTCGAGAGCGATCTGGCTGGCCGTGAGGTTCTGCCGAGTCATATTCAGGTCACGCGGGCCAAGAATCTGGCGGCCCTGCGACGTGACACGGCCTTGCTGGAGCGGCTGCGCGGATTTTTGGATTGAAGCCATCGATTGCTCGCCACCCGAGCAATCTAAGGAAACGCTTATGACGACCGATCACCGAGGGGATGAGCACCTGCGCCGCCTCGCTGTCGTGCTCACAGACGCGATCGACACGGCGGACTGCCAGCGCTGTCTTGATCAGATCGAGTTCTATATCGACCATCAGCTGGCCGGCCGCGATTACCGCCGCCTGCTGCCCGCCAGCGCCCAGCACCTCGACCAGTGTGTGCGCTGCGCCGAGGACTACGCCATGGTCTATGAGCTGCGCCGCAATGAGGCCGCGCTGCCACAGCCGACAACCATTCCTGCGGCCAGGCTGGATTTTCTGCGCCGTCCCACCCAGGCGCAGGGCGCCGAGCGGCTGGACCAGCACAGCGCCCTGCGCGCCGCCCTTTCCACCGATGGCGCTCGGCTGACCGTGACCCTCAGCCCGGCCCTGCTGGCGGCGCTGCCAGCGCCCACCCAGGCCATGGCCCTGCGCTCCAGCGCTGCGCCGCCGCTGCTGACGATCGCCTTCGAGCAGCCGACGGCGCAGATCGCCACCTTGCAGCTGAGCGCCCACCGCCACCCGCCCGCGTCGGATCTGTTCCTGCTGCGCGTCCAGGTCGAGCTGTACGACCGCGCCTGGCCTGAGCTGGCCGGCATCGCGGTGCACCTGATCCTCGGCCAGGAGCAGCGTGATGCCGCCACCGACGCCTGGGGTGAGGCGGTCTTTAGCGCTATCCCGCAGAGCTGCCTGGCTGATCTATCGGTCACCGTCGAGGCCTAGCGCCAAAACCGGGCTTTTGCCGCAGAGATCGGCTGGATTTTTCCAGCCGATCTCTTTTTGGGCGGCGCTGAAGGATGCTATAATCGCCGCATTCTATCGCAGGCGATTGCACCTATAGGAGGTAGCCCACCATGGCGGAACACCCCGAGCGTGATGTCGAAAAGGTCTACACGGTCAAGGAATTCGTGGCGAAATTGCGACGGCTGGCCGATGCGCTGGAGCAACAAAAACCATTTACGATCCAGGTTGCCGGCGAGCGTTTCACCGTTCCCACCGATGCGCAGATGAGCGTCGAGCATGAGCGCGGTGATGCTGGCGAAGAGCTGGAGTTTCAGCTCAAATGGCAGCGTGCCTCCTCGGACGACTAGCTAAAGCGTCCAGTGTGGGCGCTGCCGTGATGGACTTGTGCGCAAGCAGAACGCCGGCTCCACAAGGGGCCGGCGTTCTGCTTGCCTGTGGTGCAGGTGGATCTAGCGCTGACGCCGCGCCTGCAGGCCACGACGCTCGATCAGCCGCTCTCCTCCACCCTATCAACGCAAAATCGTGCTCCGTGATAGCACGCCCCTGATCTGGCGACGCGTGCTGGTGGCTACGACGACCATCGCCGATCGGCAGGACATCATTCAAATTGCCATGGGGTGGGACGATCTCCATCAATTTCGCCAGCGTCCGACCGCCAGCGCTGCCTGGCTGGGCTCGATGCGCCACACACGGTGGCGCGGGGGTGGGCCTATCAAGCAGTGTTCAGGTTGATGGTGGCTCCAGGTCGCCAGGGCACGTCGGCTGGCTCCGGGGCGGCCTCAGGCAGCGGCTGGCCCTGCGGGTCCAGGAATTGGTACCGGGTAATGGCAGTTCCCTGCTCCGTGCTGCACATTGTCCACGCGGCGCCGGCCTGATCGATGTAGAGACTGCGCAGGAAGAAACTGCAGCCCGGCTGGCTGATCGTCACACCGCCCAGATAGGCGCCATCGGGGGCGTTGCGCGTAAAGCTGATCTGATCGCTGCCCCAATCGGTATGGAAATAGAGATTCATTGCGCGGTCGACGTTCATAAAGCCAGTGATGCGGTTGGGGATCTGGGGCCGAACCATTGCTACCTGCTGCGTGCTGGCCAGGTTGCTGACGCGCAGCCAGGGGTCGATGCCGGATGAGAGGTCATCATAGCCAAAGGCAAAGATCATCGGACTCCGTGGCGTGGCAAGGCCCACACGTTCGGTCAGCGGCTGGGCCTCGGCCGGCACGTTCGCCCCACCAGTGGTGATGGTCAGCAAGCGGGGCATTCGCATGGACAGCAAGAGATCATCGCCCGCAGTCATCGTCAATATATCAGGGCCCGGAGCTGCCGGCAGGCGTTCAATCTCGGTGCCATCCGATCGCAGCCGCAGTACCACCGCCTTGCTGGCCTGGGGATCCTCCAGATTAGGAAGCGCATACAGCACAAAGATCTCGCCCTCGCGGTTGATGATAAAATCCTGGCCGCCAGCGCCAGGCTCCGGGAGCGGCAGCGGGATGGTGCGGTTGGGCGATCCATCGGCATTGAAGAAGAGTAACCGGTTGTTCAGATTGTCAAGCACGCGGATTGAACCGTCCCCGCCGATGCGGAAGGCATGCGTGCGGCCGACGGTGGCCTTGTCGAGCAACAGCACCTGTTGGCCCTGGGCGGGCTGCGGCAGCGTGACGGGCGCACCGCCAGGGCCGCTCGGCGGCGCGGTAGGGAGCGCGGTTGGGATGATCGTTGGCAGCGTTGGCGGCGCGGTTGGCGCAGACGCGACCGGGGTTGACCCGGCGGAGGGGCCGCACGCCGTCAACAGGATCGCGATCAGCAACAGACGCAGGGGCAGGCAGTGGCGCATGATAGAAACTCCCTCTACATGATTGGCATTACGCTCAAGTGTATCCGGGCTGACCCATCATCAGAAGAGCAATGCGCTGATGGAATTCTGAGCGATAGCTGACTGGACTATGAGGGGCTGCCTCCGACACGCTGCACCCCATACTGATCAACCATGCCATCACGGCTTAAGAGGGTCATCCCTTCCGTCGTGGCCTGGGCAATCAAGAGGCGATCAAACGGGTCACGACGATGCAGCGGCAGCTGAGAAAAGACCTCGAGATGGTCGGCATCGATTGACAGCAGCATGATCCTATTGCTGAAGACGTGGTCATGCACCAGGGTCGGGAACGACATTCCAATCGCCAGTTTTCCAGCGGCGCTGCCAAAGCGCGGTGTTCCCGTGACCACGGGAACTACCTTAAAGGCACTGCCATCCGCCCCGGACACTGCGGATACTCTATTCCCTACAACCTGCCGGGGACCGGTCGTTGGGTACTATAGCTTCCATAAACTAATAGCGTGTACCGCTTGTCACGTTCTTATGCTATCCTCAATCCAATGAGGATTGCTCGCTGAACGAGCATCGCTCTGTCAGCAGAAGTTTCGATGGAGAAAGTTTTTTTAACTATGACAACGCAGCAAACGGGCACGATCACGACCTGGAAGAATGACAAAGGGTTTGGTTTCATTACTCCGGACCACGGTGGTCAACAGGTTTTCTTTCATGTCAGTGACCTTTCAGCCAATCAAGCACGTCCCGGAGCGCAGATGAAGGTGCGCTTTACCCTGAGGTATGATCAGCATCAGCGTCCGCGTGCCACGAACATTCGTCTTACGCAGCCCCAATCTGCGCTTCCAGTGCTTCCATTCGTGACTGTTGGAGCATTTTTTCTTGTTTTGACACTGTGGACATATGTGTTGTCTCTACCACTGTGGGTGCCGGTGCCATATGTCCTTGTTAGCCTTGCCACCTTCTACGTGTATGGTATTGATAAGGAAAGCGCGGTGCAAGGAACACAGCGCGTGCCAGAAGCAACACTCCATCTGCTCGAATTCCTTGGTGGATGGCCCGGCGCCCTGGCTGCCCAGTCCTACTACCGCCACAAAACGATAAAAGCTTCGTTCCAATCCGGCTACTTAGCAGCGGTCATTGCGAATCTTGTGGTGCTCGTGCTGTATGTTTTCATAAATCACGTCCGTTAATGTGCCATCGTCTACGCCGCACCGCCCAACAATCGCTTCCAGCCCGATGGCCTTGTCACGCCGCTGTTACGAGTAAGTTCTGGTTGGCCTCCCATCTTGATGTATCGTGCTCTTGAACGCTGGGGCGCAGGTGTTGGCGCTCATGGCGCTGAGCGTTCGGCCGGACGTGCATCAGACGCTGGCCGACAAGTCGTCCATCATTACGCTGGCGCCGGTTAATCGACAATACCAATGAGCGAGGCGACGCCGTCTACCCCTGCGCCCTAAGCCTGCTGTCCCCTGATGACGCGACGCGGCCCCCACGGCGACTGGGGACCGCTGGGATGAATGCCGGGTGGTGGTGTGGCTGAGCGTGAGTATGCTATACTCGCCAGCAATCCGCTTGCGGCCGTGGTCAGCCTCCAGCGCAATCTGGCGACAGCTCTGAGCGAGGTTGCCGCCAATCTGATCAGGCGGCATACAGGAAAGGAAACCGATGCAGTATCCAGTCACGTTCACCTTCAAAATCGTGGCCCTGGCGCCCCAGATCTACGTCCGCGACAGTGCGGGCACGCTGCTGATGTACGTCAAGCAAAAGCTGTTCAAGCTCAAAGAGGCGATCACCATCTTCGCCGATGAGGGCCAGATGCGCCCAATCTTCGCCATCAAGGCCGACCGTGTGTTCGATATCGGCGCCCGCTACACGATTACCGACTCGCAGGGCATGCTGGTGGGCGCAATCAAGCAGCAGGGCCTGCGCTCGCTGTGGAAGGCCCACTACGATATCTTCTACCGCGATATGCCCACACCGGTGATGACGATCAGGGAGGAGAACCCCTGGGTCAAGGTGATGGACGGGCTGTTTGGCGAGATCCCGCTCCTCGGCATCTTCAGCGGCTATTTCTTCCACCCGGCCTACCTGGCCACACGTCAGGATGGCACGCTGGTGCTGCGCCTGGAGAAGCGGCGCGCCTTCCTGGAGAGCACCTTCACCCTGGAGCAGCGGGCCGCCATGCACCCCGATGAGGAGCAGCTGGCTATGCTCAGCCTGCTGATGATGATCCTGCTGGAACGCAGCCGCGGCTAGCCAGGCGTGGGCTATTAGTCCAATGTGCAATCGCTGTCTTCGATCTGATAGGGTTTGTCTCCAGGCGGCACTATCAATATTGTGGATCTCGTCGATAGTATTCCTGGCACTGACCCTAGCCTCAGCTGAATATATTCAGGACCACACCCCCTGCTAAGGGGAGGCGTGTTCTCCAGCCAGCAGAGCACGCCTCCCGCAGTGAAACGATGGACGAGGGGAAAGTCAGTGGGGAATACGGCGACAACGAGCGAGCCTATGCATTAGACCGTACTTAATTCTCAATTGGCTACTATTGAGTGCTTGAACCAAGCGCCAGGATGAGTGACGGCATTATTCTTGCCTGATGGAGGGCAGACTATTGAGTAAGCAGGAGAAAAACCATGACTCATCAAACAACCCAGAGCATCATTGTGGGCAGCGACGTCAAGACGGTCTACAAGATCTGGTCCAACTTCGAAAACTTTCCGCACTTCATGGAAAACATCAAATCAGTGACTAAAATCGGCGACAAGCTGAGCCACTGGGTGATGTCGGGGCCACTGGGCTTCAATGTCGAGTGGGATGCTGAAACGACCCGTATGGAAGACAATGCGCGGATCGCCTGGAACAGCCGCGACAACAGCACGATCACAACCAGCGGCCAGGTAACCTTCACCGAGCTGCCGAATAGCCAGACCGAAGTGACAGTGACCCTTCAGTACGAGCCACCCGCTGGCATTGCCGGCGATATCGTGGCGAAAGTTTTCAGCAACCCCGAGGCGCGGCTGGCCGAAGATCTACAAAACTTCAAGCGCTACGCCGAGGGCATGCAACGCACCGTCAACGGCTAAATCTCGACTTAATCTGAATAGAATGGGCTGCGCTCCTGGCTGATTTTTGTGGTATAGTTTCGTACGACAAAATCCCAGGAGCGCAGCGTTTAACCGCGCTGCCGGGTGGCTCTGCAAAAAACAAAAAGCTTTACACCTCCCTGTCACGTTGTTGACACCCCCCACGGGTTTTGGTATAATCCACGCCCGTGTAATAAAGATATTTAACAAGAGGGCGGGCTGATGCCCCTCTCTTTTTTATCGGCGGCGAATCACCGCCGAAAGGAGCGGTATCGTGTACGCCATTATTCGAGATCGCGGTCAGCAATACCGCGTCGAACCCGGTCAAACTCTGCAAATTGCCCTTAGCGATGCGGAAGCTGGTAGCACCCTGGAGCTGAACGAAGTCCTGATGATCGGTGGTGACAACCCCATGATCGGCGCACCGCTGATTGCTGGCGCGCTGGTCAAAGCCACCGTCGGTGAGATGAAAAAAGGCGAGAAAATTATCGTGTTCCGCTATAAAGCCAAAGCACGCTATCGCCGCCGCACCGGCCATCGTCAGAAATATACTGAGATCACCATTAACGATATTGTTCTTCCAGGTAACCGCCAGAACGACTAACGCGGCCCACCGCGTCTTGAAAGGAGCCTTGAAATGGCACATAAAAAAGGTGTAGGTAGCTCGCGAAACGGACGTGACAGCAAACCAAAAATGCGTGGCGTCAAACGGTTTGGCGGCGAGAAGGTTCAGCCCGGCAGCATCATCATTCGGCAGTGTGGCACGAAAGTGCGCCCTGGTGCCAACGTTGGCCTGGGCCGCGATTTCACCATCTATTCACTGATTGATGGCCACGTTAAATTTGATGACTACAGCCGCACCCAGAAGATGGTCAGCGTGTTTCCAGCCGCTGAAGCTGTCACTGAAGCCTAATCGAGGAGCACACTATGAAAAAAGGTATTCACCCAAAATATTACCCAGACGCTAAAATCTTCGTCAACGGCGAAGAGGTCCTGGTGACCGGATCAACCCGGCCCGAGCTGCGGCTTGAAATCTGGTCGGGCAATCACCCGTTCTACACCGGAGAGCAGCGCATCCTCGATACCGCCGGCCAGGTTGATCGCTTTATGAAGCGCCTGCAGACCAGCCAGTCAAAACAGTCGGATGCTCAGCGCCGCCGCGATCTGCGCAACGAGGTCGCCCCTAAGAAGCCCAGCCTCTATCAAGAGGTCTATGGCGACGAAGAACAAGCCAGCGAACAAGCCAGCGAACAAGCCAGCTAGGTTCTAGGCAATGGTTGGATTAAGCCACGAGCGATGATTTACTCATTTCCCGTGGCTTTTCGTTATTTAGGGTCGCTGGAACATTCTTACTCCCCAATCTAGTCAGCCGATTGTTGAAATTGGCAAAGGAGAGCAGATGCAACGCGGAGGCAGTCTCGAAGTCGTGTGCGGCAGTATGTTCAGTGGAAAAACCGAGGAGCTGATTCGGCGCGTCAAACGGGCGCAAATTGCCCGCCAAAAAGTGCAGGTCTTCAAGCCCGCCATCGACACGCGCTACAGCACCGAAGAAGTCGCCTCGCACGATGGCGTGCGGGCCGTGGCCTTACCAGTCAACACGGCGGCCGAGATCGCCGCCAATATCGCCCCCGACACCACTGTGGTGGCCATCGACGAGATTCAGTTCTTTGATGCAGCTGTGGTTGATCTGTGCGAGCAGCTGGCTGAGCGAGGTCTGCGGGTGATTGTCGCCGGACTCGATCAGGATTTTCGCGGCGAGCCATTCGGCCCGCTGCCGATCCTTATGGCCAAAGCTGAAGAGGTCAATAAGCTTCAGGCGATCTGCGTCGTCTGTGGCCAGTCGGCCTCGCGCACCCAGCGCCTGATCAACGGGCTGCCGGCGTCGTACGATGACCCGATTATTCTGGTCGGTGCCCAGGAGTCGTATGAGGCTCGCTGCCGCCGCTGCCACGCTGTGCCGCGAGCCGCCCGCAATGGCGTGGAGCACGCCGTGGAGCACGGCAGCTGATGCGTCAGGCCATGCGCCAGGCCGCGCTGCGCTTCACTGGTCCTAGGATCTGGCTGGCGGCGCTCCAGGGCCAGTGGCGGCTGGTGGCGCTGGGGGTGATGTCGTTTGTGGCCTATTTTGGCCCCGGCCATATCCCCGGACTGACCGCCCATTCCGTCCCTTACCTGGCGATCGATCGGACGATTCCGCTGCTGCCCTGGACGATCTATGGCTATATCTCGCTGTATCCGCTGCTGCTGGCCAACCTGATCTATCTAGTTCCGCATCCGCCCGCGCTGCGGCCCCTGATCAGCGCGATTATTTTGGCCAACCTGATCGCCGGCACGATCTTTATCGTCTATCGCACCCAGGTCACGCGCCCGCCACTCCAGCAGACGTTTGGCTGGCAGCTGCTGGCGGTGATCTGGAGTATCGACCCGCCTTACAATGCCCTGCCAAGCCTGCATACGGCCTACAGCGTGCTGATCGCCTGGACCCACATCAAATTGCGCTCACGCTACTGGCCGCTGGTGCTGGTGTGGTGCGCGATCGTGATTGCAACCACCTTGACGACCAAACAGCATCAGGCGCTTGATCTGCTTGGTGGGGCCGGGATGGCAGCGCTCCTGGGCTGGCTGGTGCTACGAACACTATCGCCGGCGGATTTAAAGTGTAAATATATTCGGTGATGGGCGAGCAGCATGATGGTATAATCAGAAGGATTATGTTCAATCAGCATTGCTCTCACCCGAAGCTATATGGAGCATTCCAAAATGAATAGTCAGCGACTTAAGACATTATATAAAGTGGTGGCCCTGGTCTTGGTATTACTCATGGTTTTATCATTAGTAGCAAGTGTGTTTATCACGTATTAACATACAGCTGTCATTGATTACCCGATTGAAGTCAGGTACAGTTAAGGGCAGCACACGACACGGCCAGCAGGAGAACAGCATGGCAGATGATTTTTATCAAAAATATGGGCCAATTGAACGGCGCCGCCAGAACGGCGAGCAGCCCGCTGCGTTTGTAGAGACAGTCAGCGAGCGACCGGTTTACCGGCCCGAACCATCCTACACTCGTCCAACTCATCGTCCACGGCGGCGGCTACGCACATTTTTGTGGGGTAGCGGCATCACCCTGCTGCTGATAGGTCTGCTGGCTGGGGCTGGATTATGGTATCTCAATCGCACATTTGACGGTCGAATCTATCCAAACGTGGCGATTCAAGGGCTGGATGTCAGCCAGATGACCCCGGAAGAGGCGCGAACGCTCCTCCACGAGGAATATGATGCGCTGCTCGATACGCCGTTGACGATGACGTTCAACGGACGCTCGTGGGAGCCGTCCGGCGACAGCATTGGCGTGACCTTGAATATCGATGCGGTGGTTGATGAGGCCTATAGCCTCGGCCGGGGCGGCAATCTGATCAACAGCCTGCAGGCGATTAGCGGCATCTGGCGCGATGGCTATGATATTCCGATCGCCCTGACCATCGATGAAAACGTGCTCAAGACCTATCTCGTCGAGGCGACCCGGGATCTGACCCTGGCACCCAAAGATGCGAACCTGATTGTTGGTGGCACCAATGCCGCCATTACACCCTCGCGCGATGGCCGGATTGTTCTGGTTGATGAGACCGCCCTGGATATTACCAACCACCTGCATAGCCTGGCTCCGGCGAGCGTCGTTTTACGCACTGAAGTGGTTAAGCCCAATCTGAATGATAGTGGTGTTGCCGAGGCAAAGCGCACCGTTGATGCTATTTTACAGTCCCCGCTGACATTAACCGCTGGCAACGACCGATCCTGGGAGCTCAGCACCGATGATCTGCGGGCCTTAATTAAGCTCGATCGCCAGGCCGATCCCAATGGCAATGCGTTGCTGGTCGCCAGCCTCGATGAGGGCATGATTCGCCAGCGGGTAGCCACCTATGCCGATGAGATTGGGCGTGGCTCGGTCAATCCACGGGTTGACTTCAACGGTGGCAATCTGCTGATTATGCGTGAAGGTGTGATTGGTCTGCGTCTGGATGAAGACGCCTCGGCGTCACGGATCACGCAGCAGGCTACCGTGGGCGTCTCACGGACAATCGAGCTGGTCGTCAACCAGGTTCAGCCCGACGTCACCGCCGAGAATCTCTATGATCTTGGGCTGGTTGAGGCGGTTGGAGTTGGCAAAAGCTCGTTCGTTGGCTCGGCAGCGTACCGGATTACTAACATTGAGGCTGGATCACGGCTGCTCGACGGCATTTTGATTGCGCCAGGTGAAGAGTTCTCGTTCAACGAGAATGTTGGCACCATTGATGACTCAAATGGGTTTGTCAAAGGCTATGCGATCATCAATAACCGCACCCAGGAGGAGTGGGGCGGCGGCATCTGCCAGGACTCGACGACGCTCTTCCGGGCCGCCTTCCACGCTGGCGTGCCGATCACTGAGCGGCACGAGCACTCGTTCCGCATCTCGTGGTACGAAGTCTATGAGCCATATGGCATGGATGCGGCGATCTTCACCGGCTATCTTGATTTCCGCTTCATCAACGATACCGGCAACTGGCTACTGCTCAACACCTATGTTGACCGCTCAACCACCACAGTAACCTACGTTCTGTATGGCACCAAGCCTAACCGCCAGGTTATCTTTGATGGGCCTTATGTGACCAAAGAGTATCCCGCGCCAACCGAGCCGGAATATATCACCGACTCCAAAGAGCCGGTTGGCACGTTCCACCAGACCGACACCGCGCGGGGCGGGATGGATATTACGGTGTATCGCAATATCCTCCAGGATGGTCGCGTGATTTTACGCGAGCCTTTCTATACCCACTTCAAGCCCTGGGCTGATAAGTTCACCTACAATCCACAAACGCCGCTGCCGCCAAAAGGCTGCTATCCCAACAGGCCGTGTGCGGGCTGGCCACCACCAGCGCCGACCGAGGTTCCACCGCCAGCGCAACCGCCAGCGCAACCAGCGCCGGCACCTACGGAAGTTCCACCGCCACCAGCGCCGACTGAGGTTCCACCGCCACCACCTGGCGATACGTTGGAGCCAGTACCAACACCACAGCCCTAAATGGTACGTCGTTGGTTACTCCTGATACTGCTAGCTGCCGGATGCATGATGCCTCCGGCAGCTTCGCGTGGTGCGCAGTCGCCCCCGCCGCCGGTCGTTGAGCTGACGTTTGGCGCATCGCTGCAGGGTCGTCCGCTGAGCGGGACCCGAATTGGCGTTGGCCCCCGCAAGCTCTTTGTGGTCGCCAACACCCACGGCGGCCCCGAGGCCAACACCTATCAGCTAGCGCTGGCGCTCCAGGAGTATTTTCGACTCAATCCAGATGAAGTTCCGCCGGAAGTCAGCCTGTATATCGTTCCCACCGTCAACCCCGATGGGCTGGCGCTAGGCACCCGCTTCAACAGCCGCGGCGTCGATCTTAACCGCAACATGGATACCAACTTCGATGACTGCCCGGAAAACGATTGGCGCACCACCGTCGAGGGTGCCTACGGCTATGTCTCGGATACAGGCGGGCCATTTGTTGAGTCGGAGCCGGAAAGCCAGGTAGTACGCGACATGGTGCTCGATGCGTCCGCCGTGATCTGGCTGCACAGCTCTGGCGGCGATGTCTTTCCGGCCCTATGTGAGCACGCAGCCTCGATCGCCCTGGCGCAGGCCTATGCGCAGGCGAGCGGCTATCGCTACGATCGTTTCTGGATAAATTACAATATCACCGGGGGCATGCACGACTGGGCGGGGGCGCTGGGGATCGCCTCGATCACGCCGGAGCTGGCGACCGGCACCGAGCCGGAGCTGGCCGCGAATCTGGCCGCTGTGCAGGCAGTGCTCGCCAACTACGAGCGGCTCCTGCCCGCGCCGTCCACGACTATTGAGGCAGCCAGCGGGGTGGAGATGCCGGCGCTGCTGTGGCGCTACTGGCGGGCCCACGGCGGCCCGGACTGGTTCGGCCCACCGATCTCGCCGGTGGTGCAATCCAATGGCCGTGCCACGATCTACTTTGCCGAGCAGCATCTGGTGCTGACCCCCGAGGGTGCCGATGCCCTCCAGCCAGTCCAGCGAGCTGATGGCGGCCAGGAACTCTGGACCGAGTATCTTTTGCACGCCCCCGAATCGGCCTATCAGCTGCGCTAGCCAGGCGGTCGATTACAGCCGCGGGATCACGATCAGCGCCGCCACAACCAGGGCCGCCAGCGCCGCGATCAGCACCGCGCCCGCCGCAACGTCTTTGGCTCGCTTGGCCAGCAGATGATATTCAGGCGAGGCTAGATCGACCACTGTCTCCACGGCGGTGTTGACCGCCTCCAGCGCCAGGACCAGCGCCGAGATAATCGTCACCGCCAGCCACTCACTCTGTCCCAGCCGCAGCCAAAATCCCGCAACCACCACCACCAGCACCGCCAGCAGGTGAATTTTGGCGTTCCGTTGGGTTCGCAGCAGCACCCAGAGGCCCTGAAAGGCATAGAGAAACGATCGAATAAAGGCAATCAGTTGATTCATAGCAAGCCCAGCGCCTGTGGACACCCAAAAGAACACAAAAGGGCGGCGCCAATCGTAGCGGTGCCTACGCGCTGGCGTCACGGGTGATCCCGAGCGCATCCAGGGCAGCTTCCTCTTTCAGGCGCATCGTCTCACGCTCGGCATCAGTCTCGTGGTCGTAGCCGAGCAGGTGGAGCGTGCCATGGGCAACGAGATAGCAGAGCTCGCGTCGGGCTGAGTGACCATACTCGCCGGCCTGCTCGCGCACCCGATCGACCGAGATCGCCAGATCACCCAGGTAGCTCGGCGCATCGGCCTCCTCAGGGTCGGCAAACTCATCATCGTCATACACGCCGTCAGGGCCGACAAACTCCCCGTCATCATCGTCATAGTTGCCAAATGACAAGACATCGGTTGGTGCATCAATGCCCCGAAACTGCTGGTTCAAGCTTTGCAGCTCGCGATCATCGGTCAGACGAATGCCAATCTCCCACGTGCCTGTCTCACCCTCGTTCTGCATAACCTGGGTAACGACACGCTCGATCAAGGCCACATCAACGCTAAAATTCGGCTGGGTTACCTCAATCTCCGCCTGAACAGCTAAAGGCTCACTCATTATTCTTCTCCAAATACAGTCGGTGGATTCAACATTGATGATGCGCTTCAGGGCACATCATCGTTTGAGGGAAGGCGCTACTTCTCCTGCATATCGCGGGTCAGCTTCGGGTACTCGACCCGTGGGTGGTAGATGCCCTGAAGGGTTTTGACAAACGAAGTCCGAATTGTCTGCAAATCACGCAATGTCAGCGGGCATTCTTCGAGCTGACCGCTGGAGATGCGCGAGTCGATACTATGGTTCACCACCTGAGCGATCGTCTGGCTGCCTTTGGGCAGCTTCTCGGGATCGTTGTCGCGCTCGGCGCTCAGCTGGCCAGACTGCTCACGCGAGCGCACGGTGGCCTCAACGCCATCGGCCAGCATCAGAATTGCGGTTTCTTTCGTCTGCGGCTTGGGGCCGGGATAGCAATAGTCGGCCA
>JACCRK010000025.1 GCA_013813565.1 Herpetosiphonaceae bacterium | reverse complement strand
GCCAAGGCCCTTGGAATGACCACTGTGCTGATCGCCCCACCAGGCATCACCGAGCACATCCACGCCGATATCGTGGCCGAGGACGTGCTGACCGCCACGCGCCAGGTTCACGCCATGCTGATCAGATCGGCTGAGCCACCGATCCGCCTGGCGGTCGGGCCGGTGGCTCAGCCAGTCGAAGCCTGAGCTAGACCGAAAAGCCGCCGGTGACCTCCAGAATCTCACCATTGACATAATTCGATAGCGCTGAGGCCAGAAAGACCATCGGTCCAGCGGCCTCCTCCGGCGTGCCCGGCCGACCCATCGGGTGCAGCATCGTCAGTCCAGCGATCAGGGTCTCCGGCACGCCCAGTTTGATCTGCTTGCCCTCACGCTCGATCGTCTCGCCGCCAGCTTTGTCGGTGGTCAGCCGGGTATTGATGAAGCCATAGCACAGAGCGTTGGTCTGAATATTAAAGCGCCCCCACTCTTTAGCCAGCGTTTTGGTCAGGCCGACCACGCCCGCCTTGGCGGTGGCATAGTTCGCCTGACCAGCGTTGCCATACACCCCCGACGTCGACGAGACATTAATGATCTTGCGCGCCGTGGCGGCACCGCTGGCCTGGATCTCCTGCTTGGCCGTGGAGCGCAGATAGGGCGCGGCGGCCCGAATGATCCGAAATGGCGCGGTGTTGTGCACCATTAGCATCGCCTCCCACTGCTCATCGCTCATGGTGTGGAGCACACCGTCCCAGGTGTAGCCGGCGTTATTCACAATGATATCGATGGTGCCATACTGATCCAGGGCCGCCTCGACTAGTCGCTGCGGGAAATCCCGCTCGGTGACATCGCCGGCGACAACGCTGGCCGTGCCCCCGCTAGACGTAATCGCAGCGGCCACCGCCTGCGCTGGGGTCGGATCGAGATCGCTCACGATCACGCTGGCCCCGTGCTGCGCAAACAGACGTGCGGCGGCGGCCCCAATGCCCCGTCCGCTCCCGGTAATAATCGCCACTTTGCCCGCTAGTAGTTCCATAGAATGTCCCCTTATGCTGATGGTGCAATTATACGCTGCTGGTAGGCTTTCAGGGCAACAAAAAACCACCGCACGTTTGATTCGTGCGGTGGTTTTGCTCAGCGACTACGAATGGTTTTTAGTAGTTGCTGCGCTGCTGCTGGAAGCAGTCGCGGCAGTAGACTGGGCGGCCCTGGGTTGGTTTAAAGGGCACCGTGGTGGGCTTGCCACACTCGGCACAAACGGCCTCAAACATCTCGCGCTGGCCACCGCCGCCGGCGCCGCCGCCGAAGCTGCGGCTATTGCCACCACCAAATGATGAGCGGCTGCTGCTGCCGTAGCTGTCGCGGCTGCTGCCGTAGCTATCGCGGGTGCCATAGCTGCTATCGCGCCCACCGCCGAAGGTGTTCTCGCGCCCACCGCCAAACGATGAGCGGCTGCCGCCCTCGTTGCGCTGGCTCTTCTTGCTCTGGCGGCAAGTTGGGCAGCGGCGTGGCTCATTGGTGAAACCTTTTTGTGAGTAAAATTCCTGCTCACCTGCTGTAAAGACGAACTCGTTTCCGCAATCGACACATTCCAACGTCTTGTCTGTGAAACTCATTGGTTTCCCTTCCAAAAAAGATAAGTAATCGGGGTGAATTTGTTTGGTGCCGCAGGAATTCTCAAGCCGAGGAGAGCCGATTGCGAGCGGTGCTGCCTTAATCAGATGAGGCTCGGGGGCCAAACTGTTTTCACTGAGCGCAGTATACCACATACTAGGCCTTTGTAAAGCCCTTTTTTAGTATATTGAGGGGTTTTAAAGAGTGCTTTTTAACCTTCTTTTTAGGTTAGATTCGGCTTAATTAATGATGGTGGGTTAAACGATGCGAGATGTTGATTGTAGCGCAGATAGACGCGGCGTAAGACTGCCCGTTTGACCCCAAGCCCACGCGCCCGTTCGGCCAGGGTCTGCTGTCCGGCCAGGATCGGCGCCAGCCAGTCTTCGTTGTAGTCGATCGTCTCACGTGACTCAAGGCTGTGCTGCTGCCGGGCCTCCAGCGTGGCGCCAACCTCAACAATTTCGGCATAGTGGAACGCCGACTCGTGCTTGACCGCCAGCAGCTTGGCTTTCTCCAGCTCGGTGCGCGCCAGCACCAGATCATGGCTGGCTAAGGCGGTGCGAGCCAGGCTAATATAGCCCTCCAGCAAGGTCAAAATTGCATTCTGGCGCTTGGCGATGGCAATGCCCTCGTAGGCGATGGCGGCAGCCTGCACAAACTGGCCCTGGGCCGTCAGCGCGGCACTCCGGGCAATTAAGCTCAGCGCCAGGGCCTCCTTGTGCTCGCTTTTGTGCGCCTCCTCAAACGCTTTTTGAGCATACCGCGCCGCCTGCGCGATATCCAGCTCCGGTCCGTACAGCGTTAGCCGGACTAGCTCGACATAGGTGTCGGTGCGCGAGCGACTATAGGGCTCATCGCCAAGCAAACTCAGGGATTGCTGCAGAACACATGCGGCGGTCTGCCAGTCATGCTGGACGCGGGCCAGCATCGCTCGCATGTTGAGAATATCGACGTTCATTTCAATATTATTAACCTCTTTAACGATGATTAGCGCCCGCTCAAAGACCTCTAGCGCTGGTGTGAACTGCCCCATAACCAGCAGACACCAGAACTGCAGGCTGTAGGCAATGCTCTCGTAGTCGCGATTGCCCAGCTCGCTGCTGACCTGGAGCGCTTCACGGATATACTCCAGGGCCGCAGCGAGCTCGCCGCGTCGAATCAGCACAATTGCATAGTTGGTTTTAATCAATGTCGTATACAAGACATCCCCGGAGGCCTCAGCGCACGCGATGCCACGGCGATGGAGCTGCGCGGCCCGCTCCTTCTCACCAAGCTCATTGGCCAGGCTGCCCGCCAGAAAGAGGCTGCGGGCCTGGCTGATGCTGGGCTGATGCTCATCGAAATACGGCAGGGTCTGATCGATGATAGCTCGGGCAGTTGAAATGTGGCCCTGAAGATAGTGCACCACCGCCTGTCCACTCATGCCATCACACCAGAGGGTGCTGGCTGGTGGAGCCAGCGCAACCCCTTGCGTAAAGGAATCCAGGCACGCTTGAACATTGGACAGGCGATATTCAACCCAGCCCAGCCGAGTCAGCCGTTCGCTCTCGGCCACACTATTGTCCTGTGTCCAGCGGGCGGCCTGGTCGCACAGAGATCTGGTCTCGGGATACATGCCGTGGCGAAATTCAATTGTCGCCAGGCCAAATAATGCCTCCAGCCACGCGGCGGGCGCGCCGCCATATTTTTCCAGCGCGCTGAGAACATGGACAAACGACCGGCGGGCATCATCGTCAGCGAGCATCGTCAGGGCATGCTTGGCGGCCTGTAAGCCATACCGCACGATCAGCCCGCCCTGTTCTGGGCTAGCCTCGCCATTCAGCAGGTGATGCAGGACGATTGCCGGGGCCACGCTGTCATGGTTGATCAGGCTGTCGGCGACTGCGGTATGGATGCGCGCACGGCGGGTGCTGAATAAATGTTTGTAGATCACTTCCTGGACCAGCGAGCGGGTAATCCGCAGGCCATCAGCGGTCTCGCGCACCAGATGGGCGCCGATCAGCTCCTCAAGCGCTTTTTCAATCACGCTCGGGGCCATATGCTGGACGCGCTCAACCAGCCCGATCTGCCAGAAGGGTGTGGCAACGCTTCCAACTTCGAGCACGGCTTTAGCAGCTGGGCTAAGCTTGCCAATCCTTGTCTGCACCGCTTCAACAATCGTGCGCGGGATCGACATGGCCTGATCGCTGGGGTGGCTTTCGTTGACATGGCGCGCCAGCTCCGACAGAAAGAAGGGATTGCCATCGCTGCGCTCGATCAGCCGGGCGGCTACATCAGGCTGGAGATTTGGCGCAATCTTGCTCAGCAGCGCCGTGCAGATCGCCGGCATCAGTGGGCCGAGCTTGATCACCTCACTGGTGCCAGAGCGAACCAGCTCCTGCCAGTAGACCAGCAGCGGGTGGCTGGGATCCACATCGTCGGGACGGTAGGTCAGCAGCAGCAGCATGCGCTGGGTGCGGATTCGGCGCATCAGAAAGACCAGAAACTCCAGTGTGTCCGGGTCGGCATGATGGGCATCATCAATAAATAGCGCCAGCGGAGCATGGGCCGCGATCGCCTCGAAGACGCGGGTCAGGCCGAGAAATAGCAGGCTCTGGCTTTCCAGCCTGGGCGGCTCGCTGGCTGGGCGGAGCGCTGGCGGCACGGCCGGCCCCATCACATGCATCAGCGCCGCCTCCGCCAGATTATCCAGCGCCAGCGGCGGGCTCCAGCGCAGATACTCGCCTAATCCCTCGATCAGCGACTCATACGGCAAGGTATGGTCGTTGGAGAGCGGCGCACCGGCGATGATGATCCAATCCTGCTGGTGCAGCCTGGTCAGCGCCGTCTGGACCAGGCGCAGCTTCCCCATGCCGGCGACGCTGCCAACCCCAACCGCCATCCCGCGGCCGGTGGCGACCGTTGCGCCGATTGCGAGAACCTGGGCCAGCTCGGCCTCCCGGCCAAGGGGCGCCGTCGGGCTGGCCGCAAAGGGCAGCGGAATCTGATGGCGCTGTCGATACTCCTGCAGGCCCCACTCCTGGAGCGGCAGCTGGGCGACAGTGTCGTTGCGACAGGCGGCGGCGATCTGCTCGGTGCTGGGCATTGGGGGCAGGTCAAGCCGCTGGGCCAGCTGATCGCGCAAGCTCTCGTAGATGCGGTTGGCGGTGGCGCGCTGGCCTTTGCGCTGCGCCAGCAGCATCAGCCGCACCGCCGCGCTCTCGTGGGTCGGGTCGTACCCGATCAGCTGCTGCAGCGACACCTCGGCGGCCTGCGGGTCCTGTCGAACCAGCTGATCGGCGTAGGTGATGGCAAGCTGGGCAAACAGCTGGGCCAGATGCTCGCGGCGGCCCATGGTCCACAGTTCGTACTCATCATCGGGCAGGAGCGGGCCATGATAGAGCGCCAGAACCTCACGGTAGCGCCCGCTGTCGAACGGCTGGCTCTGTAGTTCATGGGCCTGGCGCTCGAATTCCAGCACATCGACCCAGGCATTTGGCGGCAGCGTGAGGATGACCTGCTCGGCAGAAAGTGTGATATCAACCAGCTGCGCCGGCAGCTCGTCCCACAGCTTGCGGAGATGATGGATGGTGACATGCAGGTTGTTGCCGGGATTGGGATGTTCCGGCCAGAGTGCTGCACAGACATCAGTGCGTGGGAGCCGTCCGTGGGGAGTGCAGAGAAGGAGGGCGAGAAGCTGGCGGGGTTTTTGTTTGCGCCAATGCCGTTCATCAACCACCGTAGCGCCAAGTGTGATTTGAAAGTGACCAAGTAGCTCGATTCGTAGGTCGAGGGCGTCGGGATGCAAGACCATGTACTCTCCTTCGAGACCACAGCGAGTTTGTTACTCGGGGGATTTCACGCAATGGCTTGTGCGTTTTATTATACCAAGAAAACACCGCAGATCGATTGAGAAGTTGGGTTTTCCTTAAGACCGGCTGCTCCACGCCGGGCTTAATGCTTCCAGGCAATAGTAAAAAAATTATTAATAATCCCCTGGTACAGTGGCACTAGTGGCAATCTAGACCATAAGGAGTGGATCGCGGTTTAGCCGAAAGCGCGATCCTCGGACCATGCTGGCAATGTTAATTTTTAGCGAGGGGTTGTATGGGGGTTAGGCATTAGGGGTTAAATAGCCTGCCCATCTCGATTAGCCCAGCATTCTGAATCAGCACGACGTGGGCGGCCCACCAGACAGTGGGTCGCCCGCGTTTTGTGGTACGATTTACGGCTCAGGCGGCGGATATTTGCGGCGAGGAGTCGGTGATGCTTGATCTGCAAAAATTGCGTATGTTTGTGGCGGCGGCCCACGCGCGGAATTTCACTCGGGCGGCGGAGCAGCTCGATCTGACGCAGCCGACGGTCAGCCAGCAAATCCAGGCCCTGGAGCGTGACCTGGGGGTGGCGCTGTTTGAGCGGCTGGGTCGCGGGATCGAGCTGACCGCCGCCGGGCGGGCGCTGCTGCCCCACGCCGAGCATATGCTGGCCACCGAGCGCATTGCCGAGCAGGCGGTGCGGGCGGCGGCGGGCCTCAGCGAGCGCACCCTGCTGCTGGGGGTCGGCAACACCCTGGCCACCTATGTGCTGCCCGATCTGCTCCAGCGCTTCGGCTGGGAGCACCCAGAGTTCGGCGTGCAGATCGGCACCGGCAACACCGAGCAGCTGCTGGCCCAGGTTATCTCAGGCGCCTATGAGCTGGCGCTGGTTGGCTCGCCGCTCGATCACGCCCAGCTGCAGGTTATCCCATTCCTAAGCACCGAGCTGGTGGTGATCGTCAGCCCTGACGATCGCTGGGCCGACCACGAAAGTGTGCTGCTGGCCGATCTGGCCCAGCGCCGGCTGCTGGTCCGCGAGGCTGGATCGGCGCTTCAGGCGGCGACCGCCGAGCTGCTGGCGGCGGCCCACGTCCAGCCGCGTCAGCCGATTGTCCTCGGTAACCTTGAGGCGATCAAGCGCTCGGTCGAGGTTGGCCTGGGGGTGGCGCTGGTGCCGGCGATGGTGGTGCGCCGCGAGGTCGCCGCCGGCCGCCTGCGCCAGCTGCCGATCGCCGGCCCAACCATGACTCGTCTCTACAATGTCGTCCACCATCGCGCCCGCCACGTCACCGAGGCTGCCGCCGCCTTCCTGACCCTGCTGCAAAAGCCGCTCGGCCCCGAGAGCAATGAGTAGGACGCGGTGATTTAAATAATTGTATCCCGCGAGGTAGTATGAATACAATCCACCACAATCATGACACCCGTACGCTGCTGGGAATAGCTGTGATATTTTTGCTCGTTCTTTCTGGATGCAGCAGCAACGCTCGTAATGATTTATCTTTTATTGATCAATATAGCTACCAAAGTTATACAGTTGGTGCTAATAAAGATATTGATTCGCTTATTGGGTTGATAGATGAGCAAATGTATGTAACAAGTAAATATAAAAATAGTAAATATTACATCATTGAGGCTTCTAATTCACAAGATCAATATGGCTATAAAACTCACATAAATTATTCTATTATGCGCGATGGCGTAGATGAATACCAGGATTGTGTCGTGAAATCTGCTAACGATTGTACATATTTCAATTTAGGAAGATCGGAAATAATAATGGTGGATGCACCTGAACATAATATATTAATAATCTATCGGCATAAATAAACCCAGATCAACGTAGCGATCACCAGCCCTCCAGCTCCGCCAGGCCGCTGATCGTCAGGTCGGGCCGGGCGCTGGACTGCTCGGTTCTGGCCCCTGGGCGGGCCAGCCAGATCGCCGGGATCCTGGCCGCGACGGCGCCGCTCACATCGCGCAGCAGGTTGTCGCCGATAAAGACGGCCTGGTCTGGCGGGACTTCAAATGCCGCCAGCGCCTGGGCAAACAGCCGCGGATCGGGCTTGCGGTAGCCGTAGTCCGACGACACGACGATGTGGTCGAAAAACTGGCTCAGCCCAACCTCGGCCAGCTCCGGCTCCAGAAAACAGCGCTGGGCATCGGAGATCAGGCCCATTCGATAGCGGCCATGCAGGTGCTGGAGCAGCGGCAGCGTGTCGCTGAACAGGCCGAGGCGGCGCATGCTCAGCACCCGAAAGAGCTGGGCGACCTCGGTGATAAAGCCGGCCTCGCCAGCGTAGCCAAGCGCGCGCAGCAGCGTGCCGAAGACCACCCCGCCATCCCACTCGGGGTGGCGCTCCGGGCTGGCGCGGCGGATCTGGCGCATCAGGCTGAAGAACTCGTGGCGGAGCTTTTGGTCGTCGGCGGGCAGGCCCTGGTAGCGTAGAAAGCGCGCCAGCGGCTGCCAGACGGCCCGGCTGCGTTCGTCGGTGTGGATATCGATCAGGGTGCCGTAGAGATCGAACAAAACGACCTGGGGCTTGAGCAGCGTAGACATTGTCCCCCTCACAGACTGGCGCCAGCCGAATCAACCCCCAGGCCGATGCTGGCCTGGTCGGCTATGGTACACTCATTTCCGGCCCACCGATAAGGAATATGATCATGCGACCCTTCGCCCAACTTACCGCCCGCGGCCAGCAGCGCCGCCTGCGCCAGCTGGCCCTGCTGGCCCTCGACCGCTACGATCTGGAAGATCCCGGCCTGCGCTTTGTCCACCACGGCGAGAACACCGTCTTTCGGCTGGATACCGCGCAGCGGCTGCTGCCGCCGGACAGTCCATTTATCCCTGGGCGCTACCTGCTGCGAATCCACGGCGCGACCTACAACACGCCGCCTGAGATCGCCTCGGAGCTGCTGTGGCTCCAGGCGCTGCGCGACGACCTGAATCTGGCGGTGCCGGAGCCGCTGCTGAGCCGGGCTGGCCCGTTCGCCATCCAGGTTGCCGCGCCCGGCGTGCCCGAGCCACGCACCTGCTCGATTCTGCGCTGGATGCACGGCGCACAGCAGGCGCGCCATCCGCAGCCGCACCACGTCAAGAAGCTTGGTCGCCTGACGGCGCTGCTCCACCAGCACGCCAGCCAGTGGCAGCCGCCCGCCAGCTTTGTCCGGCGGCGCTGGGACTGGGACGGCATGTTTGGCGATAACGCCCACTTTGGCCGCGACACCGCCACCGTCTGGGCGCAGGTTCCGGCGCAGTATCGCAGCTCGTTCGAGGCCGTCGCCGACCGCCTTCAGCAGGCGATGCACGATCTGGGTGAAACGCCGGCCACCTTCGGACTAATCCACGCCGATCTGCACCTGTGGAATGTGTTGTATGCCGCCGGCGAGGCCCGCGCGATCGACTTCGACGACTGCGGCTGGGGCTACTGGATCTACGATCTGGCGGTGATCTTAGGCCGCTGGCGTACCGACGATCGGTGGGAGGCTATGCGCGATACGCTGCTCAGGGGCTACGCCGAGATCCGACCGTTTCCCAGCGATCAGCTGGATTATCTGGATACCTTCATCGCGGCCCGCGCGGTCTCAGTCATGCTGTGGGTGGTCGGCAAGGCCATCGACGATCCATCGTTTCGCCCCTACGTCGCCAGCGATCTGGAGCGCACGGCACCGCTGGTAGAAACGCTGCTGGCGCAGCGCTGACCCGTCCGCCTGCCCTCATTCCGCCTGCTCGCTGGCGGCCCACTGCGCCGACCCGGCCAGCAAATGCAGCGTCCAGCTGCCCAGCGCGTCCCAGCGTGGCGGCAGCGAGCGCAGCGTCATTTGAATGCTCTCAAGCAGCGCCTCGGTACGCTCGGCCCGATCGGCCGCTGCGCCGCCCTCGGTGAGCAGCGCCGCCGCCAGCTCAACATTGCCGAGCATCCGGCGGATCGGATGGCTGAGCATCAGCTCGGCCAGACCCCAGTCATAGATCGCGCTGAGCAGCGCGTAGATCCCCAGAATGCCACTGCTGCGGGCGCGGGCGGCCCGCTCGGACTCGCGGTCCGGGGTCATGTTGCTGCGCTGCCAGGTGTAGCGGGTCGCCAGCCCATCGAGCAGCGCGCCAACTGCAACGCTCAGCAGGGTGACATCGGCGGGCGCGACACCCCGCAGGCGCACCAGGTTGGCGATAATATCGTTCAGCGCCATGCCATATGGCGAGGTTGGCGCAGCGCGACGCTCGCCAACCGCCCGCAGCCCGCGCCAGAAGGCGGTGGCCTGATCGCCGGTCTGGCGCATATCGTGGCGCATATAATCTTCCAGCATGAGCGCCAGGGTCAGCCAGCGGCCGATCAGCGCACGGTCGGTTGGGCTGGCCTGGGGCGGCAGGACGGCTGCGGTCAGGACCGCGCTGCGGGCGGTTATCCCCAGGCTAAAGCCGTCGAACTGGCTGGCCCACGTGATCAACAGTGGATCGTGCATAGCAAAAAACTCGAAAAAAATCTACAATTAATCGCAGCAGCATCAGGTCGATGCCGTCCTGGTATGATAGCACGCTGTGGTTGACCAAGCGTTCAGCGCGGATCAGCCAGGTGTGCAATTGCCGATCGTTCTGATCGCGTAATCCCATTCCTTCACCCTTTTGTTAGATCTGACAGCGCTTCAAGCTGCTACAATCACCCGTAGCTTGCTCAGACTTTTTTCAGGAGGCGGCGATGTACGATCTGGCGGTAATCGGCGGTGGTTCGGCGGGGATTACGATGGCGAAGTTCGGACCGAAACTCGGCGCCCGAGTCGCGATCATCGAGGCCAATAAGCTGGGCGGCGACTGTACCTGGACTGGCTGCGTGCCCAGCAAATCGTTGATCCAGGCCGCACGGGTGGCCCACACGGTGCGCGGCGCTGGGGCATTCGGCATTCACGTCCCGGCGCCAGAGGTTGATTTCGCAGCGGTGAAGGCCCATATTCGCGCCATTCAAGAGGCCGTCTATGCCCACGACGATGCGCCCGAGGTGCTGCGATCCGGCGGCGCGACGGTGATCGAGGGGCGGGCCCGCTTTCGCTCGGCGGAGGAGCTGGAGGTAAACGGCCAGATTATTCGCGCCCGCCACTTCTGCATCGCCACCGGGTCGCATCCGAAAATCCCGGCGGTGGAGGGGCTGGAGGAGGCTGGCTACATCACCAACGAGACGATCTTTCAGCTCACGGCGCTGCCGGCTCGCTGGCTGGTGCTCGGCGGCGGGCCGATCGGCTGCGAGCTTGGCCAGTCGCTCCAGCGGCTCGGCGCCAGCGTGACGATCGTGCAGCGTGGCGCGCATCTGCTGCCCAAAGATGATGCGGCGATGGGCCCGGCGCTCCAAACATGCCTGGAGGCCGAGGGGATTGTGGTCCACTGTGACACCAACACTGAGCAGGTGGTGCTGCAGGATGGCGCGAAACAGGTTACGCTGCGCCACGCCGACGGCAGCACCAGCACCGTGACGGTCGATCAAATCCTGGTCGCGGCCGGCCGCACCCCCAATCTCAAAGAGCTTGGGCTGGAGGTGGCCGGGATCGACTTCGATGAGAAGGGGATTAAGGTCGACGAGCATCTGCGCACTAGCAACCCCAAAGTGTATGCCTGTGGCGACGTGATTGGGCGCTATCAGTTTACCCACGTCGCTGCGGCCGAGGCCGGCCTGATCCTGCGCAATGTGCTGTTCCCGCGCCAGTCCAAGATGAGCTACAGCATTGTGCCGTGGGCCACCTTCACCGACCCCGAGGTCGCCCACGTTGGCCTGACCGAGGCGGCGGCCCGCGCCCAATATGGCCAGCAGCTGCACGTCTATGAGCTGCCGTGGAGCGCCAACGACCGGGCGCGCACCGAGAGCGAGACCACCGGCTTTACCAAGATTTTGACGGTTGGGGCGCGCGATCGGATCGTGGGGGCGCATATTATCGGCGAGGGCGCTGGCGATCTGATCAACAATGTGGTTATTGCGATGGCCAACGGGGTTGGCGCCGGGGCGCTGGGCAGTGCGATTGGCGTCTATCCAACCAGGGCCCTGGGCGTGAAACACACCGCCCAGCAGTCGTTCAATCGCTGGCTGGAGAGCCGCCTCGGGCGAACGGCGCTGCGCACCTACTTTAAGCTGTTTGGGGCGAAGGCCTGAGCGCAACGAAGCAATCTGGCCCGCTCTTTCAGGCCGAGCCGGCAGCCCAGCCATTTCGATACGTGTGCAATGGTTGTGCAACCCAGGCGATTTGGACAAATGCCTAGTCGAGTGGTGAAATCCAGCCTGAAATCTAAGCAACTGCTGCACTAGAACGGTGTTTGGATCCACTATACTAACCCCGACATGTATTGGTACAGGACTCCTTAGGTTGGCATATGCGGAGGATGGGGCGCCACCTCTTAACCCTCCGCATAGCGCTATTTCTAGCCCCACCCATCTCCTGGTCACGCTTCTCCTCAGCCTACGCAGCAATGTCCTTCCGCAGACCGAGCCGCTTCAGCCGTGCGCCGGATAGAAATCCGACCGGCGCGTGGGATGATTGCCGGAGCACATGGTATTTTGACATAAGGAGTCGCCCAATGCTTGATCTTAGTCAGGTGGATAGCACGATCCACGTCCTCGAAGCGCCCGCAATTGCTGGGCTGACGTTTCGCCACTATCGCGGCCCAGAAGATTTCGCCGTGATCGCCAGCATTTTTAACGCCGCCGCCCGCGCCGATGCCATCAACGAGGTCGCAACCACGGAAATGATCCTGGAGCAATATACCCATCTCAACAACTGCGATCTTGCCCAGGATCTGGTGCTGGTTGAGGTTGCAGGCGTGCCCGTGGCCTACACGCGGGTCGAGTGGTGGGACGAGGCCGCCGGAAATCGCATCTATGTCTCGTTTGGGCATGTTGTGCCCGAGTGGCGCCGCCGGGGAATTGGCGGTGCGCTGCTCAGCCACAACCAGCGGCGAATGCGCCACATCGCAAGCGAGCACGTTAGCGATCTGCCGTGCTTTTTTCAGGGCTATGCCGCTGCAACAGCGCTTGGTAACGCGGCCCTGCTGAAGCGCGAGGGCTATCAGGCAGTTCGGCATGGCTTCGATATGGAGCGCGACCTGGCCGAGCCCATTGGCTCGACCGTGCTGCCGGCCGGGCTGGAGGTGCGCACCCCGACGCCAGCGCAGTATCGCCAGGTCTGGGAGGCTGATGGCGAGGCGTTTCGCGACCACTGGGGCTTTCGCCAGCCAAGCGAAAATGACTATCAGAACTGGCTAAAATGGCCCTATTTTGCGCCGCAGATCTGGCAGGTGGCCTGGGAGGGAGATCAGGTCGCCGGGATGGTGCTGAACTTCATCGACACCGAAGCAAATACCGCCAACAATCTCCGGCGTGGCTACACCGAGGGCATCAGCGTGCGGCGGCCCTGGCGCAAACGTGGCCTGGCCACGGCGCTGATCAATCGCAGCCTGACGATGTTTCGCGACATGGGCATGACCGAGGCGGCGCTTGGGGTAGATGCTGAGAATCTCTCGGGGGCGCTGCGCGTCTACGAGGGCTGTGGCTTCAAGGTGGTGAAGCGCTCCTCAACCTACCGCAAAGCGCTGTAGGGACGCACAAGCCGGGCGGCAGATGAAATTTCATCCGCCGCCCGGTTGATTCCAGGCTAGTGCGATTCCCAGACTGGCTCGCCAGCCATCACCCGGCGCAGCTGGTCGGGGAAACGGTCGTGGCGCAGCGGCTTGCCGATAAAACCATCGAAGCCGGCGGCGCGGGCTTTGGCGACATCTTCGGCCGTGTTATCGGCAGTGACCGCGATCACAATCGCTTTTTCCAGCTTCGGGTGAACGCGAATCTTCTTCAAAATGCTGTAGCCATCCTCACCAGGCAGATTCAAATCCAGCAAGATCAGGTTGATCGGCGGTACTTCATCCTTCGCCATAAAAGCAAAGAGCTGCTTGCCCGAAGGCCGTACATTGCAATAACGAACGCGCTGATCATCATTCAACATTTCAGTGATGATCCACATGTTGTCGGCGTTATCTTCGACAACCATAACAAATGCTTTGGCGATGGGAGGCATTACAGCGTCCTTTCTCTGGCTCCTGTGCCGTGATGTATGGGAGAATTGGTTGCGCTAATTTGATCGTCCTATTGTACGTCACCGCTGGGCCTGGGGCAAGTCCTACAGGCGGTCGAACCAGTCGGGGGTGGGCGTGTAGGACTGGCCTTGATTCTGGCGACTGGTGCCGCTAACAAAGCCATTTTCACGCACAATCAGGCGCCAGGGCGCCGCAATTGCCGCCGGCGAGACGTTGATGCCGATCCGCGGAGTTTGGGCCACCACTACGTCAGGTAGTGGCTCGCCCGATTGAATCCATAGCGGACAGTCGGTGGCGGTGATGCAGGTGCCATCAAGCGCCCGGTCAATCTGGAAGGACTGACATAATCTTCCGGGGCCGCGGGCCAGATCGCGGACACTGCTGATGCCACGGGCGTCGGCCATCCGATCCACGCCGTCGAGCGGCTCGATCGCCCGGATCAGCACGGCGGCGCCCTGGCTGGCGGCCTGGGTGACCACGTTGAGACAGTGGTACATGCCGTAGATCAGGTAGACATAGGCGATGCCGCCGGCCTGGAACATCGAGCGGGCCCTGGGCGACTCGCCGCGATGGGCGTGGCAGGAAGGATCGTCGGGCGTGTAGGCCTCGGTCTCGACGATCCGCCCGCTCAGGACGGCGCCGTCGGGCAGCCGCCGCACCAGTCGGCAGCCCAGCAGATCGCGGGCGACCGTCAGCGAGTGGCGCTGGTAGAAGCTGGCCGGGAGAACTGGCGGTGGGTACGCATGCATAGGCTTTTCCCTAAATACAGCAATCTGAGCCTGCATTATACCCGCTAAAAAACACAAGAGCGCCAAAATGCGCTCTTGTGTGCTATATTTGTGCAAGATCTAGATGCTTAGGCGCGCCCGCAGCTGCTGGAGGGCGCCGGCCTCGATCTGCTGAATGCGCTGGCGGGTGCGCCCGACAACCGCGCCAACCTCCGAGAGCGAACGGACCTTGCCATCATTCAAGCCGTAGCGTAGGATCAGCACCTCGCGCTCCTGGTCGGTTAGCGTTTCGAGGGCGGCGCGGGTATACTGGGCATCGACGGCGCCGAGCATCGCATCAAGCTCGGCCTCCCAGCTCTCATCGGGCAGGGTATCGCCGAGCTGTTGGTCGCCCTCATCGCCCTTAGGCATCGCCAGTGACACCGGCATCTGGGCGATCGCCAGCAGGTCGGTGATCTTCTCCTCGGACACCCCGAGCGCGGCGCTGAGCTCGCTAGAGGTTGGCTCGCGGCCAAGCACCTGCAGCAGCTTGGTCTCAGTGCGGCGCACCTTGATCAGCAGCTCCCAGCGATGGACCGGCAGGCGGATCAGGCGCCCGTGGTTGGCCAGCGATCGCGTGATCGCCTGACGAATCCACCAGGTGGCATAGGTCGAAAAGCGGACACCTTTGGCAACGTCAAAGCGATCGATGGCGTTCATCAGACCGATATTGCCCTCCTGGATCAAATCCTGAAAAGGCATGCCAAAGCCACGATAGCGCTTGGCAATACTCACGACTAGACGGAGGTTGGCGCGAACCAGCCGGGTGCTGGCATCCTGGGCGGCAACCGGGACACAACTGTTGAACAGCGCGCACGTCTCGCAGCGGATCGTTCCGCACTGCGAGGAAGGCCGTAGCTCGAGCTTGCGAGCCTTCTGGACCGTGCTCGCCAGGCTATATTCTTCGGCAGCATCGAGTAATGGAGTCTCGGCAATATCATTCAGATAACGTTGTAACCCATCTTCCAACGCTGGCTCATTAATGTCTCTGTACATACACTTACTCCAACCTTATTGCCGTGGGGCGGGCAGTACTAGCCATTTTACCGATATTAACAATCTCGGCATATCAGGTCCTCACCCTACTTTTAGGGCCAATATCAGGGCGCCAGGAGGCTGATTTGGGCGCGACTGAAGCTCTGTGTGAATTTTGGTACAGAATCTGCTATACAAAAAATTCAGTATTTGCACGGCGGATGCACAC
>JACCRK010000013.1 GCA_013813565.1 Herpetosiphonaceae bacterium | reverse complement strand
CCGCCAGTGTCAGCGCCGCCGCCACAACCGGAACCCAGACACCCTTGGCGGCGGTATGGCCAAAAGCTGTCATCTGGTGCAAAAACCTGACGGGCACCCCTGCGTCCCTGCGTCCCGCCCCTGTGTTCTCCAGCTGGTATACTAATCGCTCATTGCGATGCGCTTGATGGGCATATCAGGGGCACTGGGGATATGATCGCTCTCGTAAAGGACTGACTATGTATGAGGCTCCACCACCGGCCCCACCAAAACGGCGACTGACGCCCCTTCGCATATTGATGTACATTGGGATATACATTCTCAGCCTTGCACTTGGCTCCGGCCTGAATGACATGCTTAATAAGCTCGGCCTGTCACTGGAGGCACGGCTCGGTGTCTACGTGGCGATTCTGATCGTTATCTTTGCGACTGCCTGGTGGTATCGGCGGAGACGGGCCCGCCGCTAGGCCACGGTGCGCTTAGCAGGGGAAACATAGAGTACAATAATAAGTCTCAGTGTTTTACCCCGACGCCTACAGAGAACTGGATCGCAAACGCTGCCTTTGTTCTCCTGTTTGGATCGTGGTACAATATATGCCGCTTATTTAACCGGGATGTAGCTGCCAATGGCCCGTAGTATCCGCGCAATTCCACAAAAAACGCTCTCGCCTGACGATCGTGCCAGCTTCGAACAGATGATCGAGCGCATCAGGCCGCTGGTCGGTGTGCATCTCAACAAGCAGCCCACCCCGTTTATTCTGGATACCCGCATTCTGCTGGACCTGGCCCGCTTCCCGGTCAGCCGTCCAACCCAGAGCCGGGTCGCCTGGGGTGGCTATTTCACCTACTCGCCAACCTACACCTCGCTCTCGCCAGAGCAGCGCTGGAACTACATTGCCTGGCTGGCCGGCGATGAGAATCTGAACATTCAGCTGTTTCGGATCATGCGTCTGCACGCGCTGTGCGCCGAGTTCACCACGCCGCGCCGCCTGGAGGCCGTGGTCGCCCTCCATGATCTGTACGTGCGCAGCCAGAACGACAGCGTCGCCCAGTCAGCGATTGGCAATATCCTGACCCTGGCCTATGCCGCGACCGATCCGGCCCGCCTCGAATCCTGGCTGAGCGAATTTAACCCAACCACCGCCATCCCCACCGATGTGCTGGTGCGCTGCTACGCGGCGGCCAACATCGAGTCGAGCGGCGCGACCCTGCTGGAGATCGCCACCCGCTGTAACTTCAAGCTTGGGCGCGGCATGGGCGGGCGGCGGGCCGCGATCGAGACCGCCATTCGCGAGATCGCCGAGCGCTGGGGCCGGCACAGCCAGACCACGGTGATCCGCACGGTGGTGGAGCAGACGCCAACCCTGCCAACGATAGTCGGCTACGGCGACACGCTGGTGATGTGGGCGGCGCGGGCGCTGGGCCTGGCCCAGGGCTCGTTCTTGTTCGACCGATCCGAGGCCGGGACCTTTATGCGCGGGCTGGCCGCCGCCGCCCAGGAGCAGGTTCGCTCGCAGAAAAAGGGCAGCGCGCCGCTCGACGGCCTGGATCTGCTCAACGGCATTCTCAACGGCGACGGCGGGATTGTGCAGTTCGATCTATCAGGCTCGGCCGACTATGTGATGACGCCCGAGGAAGAAGCGATCCTGGCCGATAAGCTGGAGCGGGCCAAAAAAGTCGTCGGGGTGAAAATCGTCAAGCAGGAGTGGGATGTCTTCTCGTACTGGAGCGGGCGCAGCAATGAGTCGCCGGAGTCGGTGATTATTCGCTCGCTACCGATCAAGACCCCGACCTCGCCGGAGCCGTGGAATGCGCCGACCCCGCCGACCTACGCGACCGCCTCCTACAAAGCGCTGACCCCCGAGCAACGCTGGTGGTACCTGGACTGGCTGGCCGGCGAGCCGGTCAAGCCGCTGGAGACTTTTTTCACGGTGCGCTACAAAGGGCTTGAGTCCACCTATGCACGGCTGGCCCTCGACAAGCTGCGCGACCAGATTGAAGCCTGGATGGCCGAGCGTGATCCCCGGCTGCTGTCGAAAAACATCTTTGGCCTGATCGAGGATCTTTTTGAGCGCTCCAGCGATGAGTATCTCCAGCGAGCCGCCCTTGAGCAGCTGATGCCAACCTACTCGGCCTACGGCGATGCGGAGCGTGCCACCGCCGCCTTCAACCGCACCCCGATCAGCACTGAGCAGGCCGCCCGCATGACCACCCATCTTTGGGAGGCTGGCGGCCGGATCGATGGCCGGGGCCTCCTGTATATCGCGCGTATCGGCGGGTTTAATCATACCCCGCTAACCCGTGAGTGTTTCGACCCGATCGCCGAGCGGGCGACTCAGCTGCTGGCCGAGTGGGAGGACGATAATGGGTCGATCAGCGATCTGCCGGTGGTGGCCTACTCCTTTGGCCGGGCCAAGAAAAAAACCCTCAGCGGCGTCTATGTCGCCGCCGAGATCGCCCGCCAGGCCCAGGAGGAGATCAAGGCCCAGCGCCGGTCGGCGCCCCGCACGACCAGGATGAGCGCCGATGAGATCGAGGCCGAGCGGGTTGAGCTGGCCGATCTGCCGACCAACGCTGGCGATGGCCCCGCCGAGGCGATCTATCAGCAGCTTGCCACCGATGCCACGCTGGCAACGACCTATCTGGCCTATGGCGCTGGGGCGCTGGAGCGCGGCGACGCCACGATTGCGGTGGCATTTTTACGCCGCGCCGCCGAGATCGACCCGCGCAGCGCCGCCAGTCGTTTGTTGCCGCTGGCCCGCCTGCGCCTGGCCGAGGAACAAAGCGCCGCGCCTGTTGCCCATCCGGCAGAATGATCGGGCGCTGGCTGGGTGGCTGCTTCCCTGCTGCTCTAGCTGGTTTCCCTAGGCTCTAGCTGGTTTCCCTAGGCTCTCTTTTCGCTTTTATTGAACGCTGTGACTACATAACTATGGATGATAATCGACGCTCACTCTACCTGGCTGCGCTTGGCCCCGATACCGCGGGCGATCTGCCGTTTGCCCAACTCGTGCTGGCCCTGGAAGATCTGGCCCCGGCCGAGGTTCGCGCCGACCTGGCGGAGCTGGGCTTCGAGCCCAATGAGCCGCTCGATCGGAGCGCTCTGCGCACAGTATTGCAGGCCGAGACCAGCAAAGCCCCGGCGAAGCCGGTGATCTCGGTCCGCCCGCCGCCGCCGTTCGAGCCGCTGTCCCCGCTGATCCCCACCCTGCGCTATCGCCCGCCGGCCGATGGCGAGCGCGCCCGTCTGCTGAGCGGCCACGTCACGCCCGCCGACCGCTGGGCGGTGCGTGAGGAGGCCGAGCACTACACCCTGAAGGGCGGCTTCGATCAGCTGCTGGCGCTGGAGTATGCGGCGATTGACGCCAAGGAGTATCAGCTGCGGGCGGTGCGGCGGGTGCTGGCCGAGATGCACGGCAATGCGATTCTGGCCGACGAGGTTGGCCTGGGCAAGACCGTCGAGGCCGGCCTGATTATCAAAGAGTATCACCTGAGGGAGATGATTCGCTCCTGCCTGATCCTGACGCCGGCGCCGCTGGTCGATCAGTGGGTCGAGGAGATGCAGGATAAGTTTGGCCTGAAGTTTCATCGGCTGGGCGATGAGGTGGATATCAGCCAGTATCAGCTGATCGTCGGCTCGATCGACCGGGCCAAGGGTGCCTATCGCAAGGCCCTGATCGACCGCACCTGGGATATGGTGGTGGTCGATGAGTGTCACATGCTGAAAAACCACCGCACCGGGCGCTTCAAGTTTGTGTTTAATCTCAACCGCAAGCACTGTCTGCTGCTGTCGGCCACGCCGGTACAGAACGAGCTGCGCGAGCTGTACAACCTGATCACGGTGGCGCGGCCAGGCCATCTCAAGGGGCCGCGCCAGTTCCAGAAGCTGTTTATGGAGGATCGCCGCCACGCCCGCAACGTCGAGCATCTGCGCGCACTGCTGAACGAGGTGATGATTCGCAACCGGCGCTCGAACACCCTGACCGAGCTGCCGCCGCGCCGCATCACCCACCACGAGATTCAGCTGACCCCGAGCGAGCACGAGTTCCACGACGCGGTGGTGCGCTTCTGCAAGCGCATCTACACCAAATATGTCGAGGGCGAGATTATTCTCCACAGCATCGATGGCAAGGCCGTGGTCTCCAAAGTGGTGCTGGTGCTGATGATTCTACTCAAGGAGATGACCTCCAGCCCGCGTGCGGTCGCCCACACCCTGCGCGGCGCAATGGCCGAGCGCATCGGCCAGCTCGATGGCGGCGATGGCCAGGAGCTGGCGCGGCTGCTGGCGCTATCCGAGACAATGGATATCCCCTCGAAGGCGCGCAAGCTGCTGCAGCTGATCACCGCCGACCCGAGCAAGATCATTGTCTACACCGAATTTGTGGCCACCCTGGAGTTTCTGCGCGATTTCCTGGCCGACCACGGCATCGATGCGGTGCTGTTCCACGGCGGCCTGAGCGGCACCCAGAAGCGCTCCGCCGTCGAGCGCTTCCGCGACGGCACCGCCCAGGTGCTGCTCTCGACCGAGAGCGGCGGCCAGGGCCTCAACCTGCAGTTCTGCCACCGGCTGGTCAACTACGACCTGCCCTGGAACCCGATGCGCATCGAGCAGCGCATCGGGCGGATCCACCGCTACGGCCAGGAGCGCCCGGTCGAGATCTACACGCTGTTCCTGCGCGGCACGATCGAGGAGTATATTCTGCACGTCCTGACCGGCAAGATCGATATGTTCCAGACAGTGATCGGCGAGATCGATGCGATGCTCTCGTTTATGCACGAGCAGCAGAGCCTGGATGTGCGGATCACCGATATCATTCTGCACTCCAACAACTTCGACCAGATTCGCGCCCAGATGGAGCTGCTGGGCGAGGAGATGCGCAAGGCCAACGAGGACCTTACCGAGGCCGAGAAGACCAGCGCCGCAATGCTGGATAGCGTGCTAGGATAACAATGCTTGCACATCACGTTAGCCCGGCGATCCGTCCGGAAGACGATGGTGCCGCTGACTGGCGCGGTGCGCTGCGGCTGGCCTGGTCGGTGTACTGGCCGATTCGGTTGCTGCTGATTGCGGTCGGCGTGCTCGCCAGCCTGGCGGCCCTACAGCCCACCCCCGACACGCTGGGCGGCTGGCTCCAGAGCCTGTTTATCACCCCCTGGAATCAGCAGGACGCCCCCAGGTATATGTCGATCGCCCAAACCGGCTACGCGATTGCCGATGGCCGCTCGGCCTTCCACCCGCTGCTGCCGCTGCTGATGGCGGGCCTGGGGCGGCTGCTCGGCGGGCAGTATATTCTGGCGGGCCTGATCGTCAATGATCTTGCCTGTGTGGGCGTGCTGGCCACGCTCTACCGGCTGGTGGCGCTGGACTACCCGCGCAAGATCGCACGCAACACGCTGGTCTGGATGCTGTATAGCCCGGTCGGCTTTATGCTGCTGCTGCCCTACACCGAGACCCTGGCGCTGGGCTGGATTCTCCTGTCATTCTGGTTCGCCCGCCACGATCGCTGGCTGGCGGCGGGGCTGTGCGGGGCGCTGGCGACGCTGGCCAAGCAACCGGCGATTGTGCTGCTCCTGGCGCTGCTGGTCGAGTATCTGGCCAGCCGCCGCACGCCGCTGATCAGCTGGCGCAGCGTCCAGGTGGCCGCCTGCATCAGCCTGGTCGGGTTTGGCTACTTGGCCTTCTCGCTGTATCGGATCTGGATTGTGCCCACGACCTTCTCTAGCCTTGGCGAGCTGTTCGGCGCGCTGGTGGTCAGCCCGCAGATTAACCAGCTGTGGGGCAGCCGCTTTGGCTGGCAGACCGAGTGGCTGGTCACGATCGTGCGCTTCAGCCTGGCGCCGGACACCTATGGCTGGTACTGGATTCAGATGGCGCTGACGGTGGCCGGGCTGATTCTGTTTGGGCTGGCGCTGCGCCACACCCGCCGCTCGATCGCGGTCTTCTGCGGCGCCCAGGTTTTCCTGATGACCACCATCATCCTGCTGGGCGACCCGCTGATGAGCACGCCCCGGCGGTTTATTCTGGTCTTTATCGTCTTCATCCAGCTGGGGATCTGGAGCAGCGCCTCGGAGCAGCGCCATCGCTGGCGCTTCATCGGCCTGGCGGTGCAGGTGCTGCTATTTATGGGCTACGCGATGGGCAAGTTTGTTCCCTGAGCATAGATTGTGAGCGCGAAATCCTCCACGTGCCTGTTCACTCAGATCAGGTAGCGAGGGAACTACCCGACGTGACGAGATTGAACCATTGAGTCGCGGGCAGCGCCGCTATACTGGAATGGCCTGATAGAATCAGGCCCATTCGGCGGAGCCGTTGGCAGGCTCGCGCTGACTTCAGGAGGAAGCTCTGCGACTTCAGAACAAGGTTGCCGTGATTACCGGTGCGGGGTCCGGCATAGGCCTGGCCATGGCCATTCGCTTTGCCGCCGAAGGTGCCCGCGTCGTCGCCGCTGACTGGAACGCCCAACGGCTTGGGGAAGCCGTCACGCAGATTCAGGCCAGCGGTGGCACCATCGTTGGCGTCGAGGGCAATATCGCCGACCAGGCTACGGCGCTCAAAAGCCGCCGCTCTGCATGATGTAGAGCGGCGGCTTTTGCTTCAACGGACTGGCGCGGGCTACTTGACCTCGCCGGTGCCCTGGTTGCCCTGCTTCAGGTTGGCGCGGATGAGGTCGCGGTTCAGCTTGGCGATAAACTGAATATCGATCTCTTTCGGGCAGGCGGCCTGGCACTCGGCATAGTTGGTGCAGTTGCCAAAGCCCTCGGCGTCCATCTGCGCCACCATGCGCAGCGTGCGGTCCTCGCGCTCGGGCTGGCCCTGCGGCAGCAGGTTGAGGTGCGCGGCCTTGGCGGCGGTGAAAAGCATCGCCGAGGCGTTGGGGCAGGCGGCGACACACGCGCCACAGCCGATACACGCCGCCGCATCCATCGCCAGCTCGGCGATATTCTTGCTGACCGGGATGGCGTTGCCGTCGGGCGAGGCGCCGGTGTTGACCGAGATAAATCCGCCGGCGGCGACGATCCGATCCAGCGCGCCACGGTCCACGATCAGGTCCTTGACGATCGGGAACGCCACGGCCCGCCATGGCTCGATATAGACCTCGTCGCCGTCCTTGAACGAGCGCATGTGGAGCTGGCAGGCGGTGGTGGCGCGCTGCGGCCCGTGGGGGATGCCATTGATCACCATCGAGCAGGCGCCGCAGATTCCCTCGCGGCAATCGTGGTCGAAGGCAATCGGCTCTTCGCCTTTTTGCACCAGACCATCGTTGACCACGTCCAACATTTCCAGAAACGACATATCCGGGCTAACGTGCGGGGCATCGTAGGAAACGATCTTGCCGGTTGTCTTTGCGTTAGCCTGTCGCCAAACGTGCAGCTTTAAGTGCATCGTGAAACCTCAATCAATGAACAGATGTGGCTGGCCCACGGTGGCGATAATCGCCCTGGGCCAGCGCGGCATCCTGCTTACTTGTAGGATCGTTGTGCCAGATGCACATACTCGAACTCAAGCTCTTCTTTGTGCATAATGGGCTGGTTGCCAACGCCGGTGTACTCCCAGGCCGCCACGTAGGTGTAGTTTTCGTCATCGCGCAGCGCCTCGCCCTCGTCGGTCTGGCTCTCGGTGCGGAAGTGGCCGCCACATGACTCGGTGCGCATCAGCGCATCGTGGCACATCAGCTCGGCGAACTCCAGGAAGTCGGCGACCCGCCCGGCCTTCTCCAGCTCCTGATTCAGGTCGGCGTTGACCCCGGTGACCTTCACATCGCGCCAGAACTCCTCGCGCAGCGGCGGGATCAGCTCCAGCGCTTTGCGTAGCCCGGCGTCGTTGCGGGCCATGCCGCAGTAGTCCCACATAATCTTGCCCAGCTCTTTGTGGAACGAGTCGACTGTGCGGGTGCCGTTGACCGCCAGCAGCTTGCTGGTGCGATCGGCGACCTCCTGCTCAACCTGCTTGAAGGCCGGGTGGTCGGTGCTGATCGTCTGGGGCTTGGTCTCAGCAATGTAGTTGCTGATCGTGTAGGGCAGCACGAAGTAGCCATCGGCCAGCCCCTGCATCAGCGCGCTGGCGCCCAGGCGGTTGGCGCCGTGGTCGGAGAAGTTGGCCTCGCCGATGACGTGCAGCCCTTCGAGGTTGCTCATCAGGTTGTAGTCGACCCATAGGCCGCCCATGGTGTAGTGGACGGCGGGATAGATGCGCATCGGCATCTTGTAGGGGTTCTCGCCGGTGATCCGCTCGTACATCTCGAACAGGTTGCCGTAGCGCTCGCGGATCGTGCTCTCGCCCAGGCGCTTGATCGCGTCGGCGAAGTCGAGGTACACGCCCAGGCCGCCGGGGCCAACGCCGCGGCCCTCATCACAGACCTCTTTGGCCGCCCGCGAGGAGATGTCGCGCGGCGAGAGGTTGCCGAACGAGGGATATTTGCGCTCAAGGTAGTAGTCGCGGTCGCCCTCGGGGATATCGCCCGGCGCCCGGCTGTCGCCGGCCTTTTTGGGCACCCAGATGCGGCCGTCGTTGCGCAGCGACTCGCTCATCAGCGTGAGCTTGGACTGGTGGTCGCCGGCCACCGGGATACAGGTCGGGTGGATCTGGGTGAAGCACGGGTTGGCGAACAGCGCGCCGCGCTTGTGGGCGCGCCAGATGGCGGTCACGTTGCAGCCCTTGGCGTTGGTCGAGAGATAGAAGACGTTGCCATAGCCGCCGGTGCCCAGCACCACCGCATCAGCAGCGTGCGACTCGATCTTCCCGGTAACCATGTCGCGGGTGACGATGCCGCGGGCCTTGCCGTCAACCACCACCAGATCGAGCATCTCGCTGCGGGTGTACATCTGGACTTTGCCCAGGCCGATCTGGCGCTCCAGGGCCTGGTAGGCGCCGATCAGCAGCTGCTGGCCGGTCTGGCCGCGGGCGTAGAAGGTGCGCGAGACCTGCGCGCCGCCGAACGAGCGGTTGGCCAGCACGCCGCCGTACTCGCGGGCAAACGGCACGCCCTGGGCGACACACTGGTCGATGATGTTGACGCTGACCTGGGCCAGCCGATACACGTTGGCCTCGCGGGAGCGATAGTCGCCGCCCTTGACGGTGTCGTAGAACAGGCGCATAACGCTGTCGCCATCGTTCTGATAGTTCTTGGCGGCGTTGATCCCGCCCTGGGCCGCAATGCTGTGGGCGCGGCGCGGGCTATCCTGGTAGCAAAAACACTTGACGTTGTAGCCAAGCTCGGCCAGTGAGGCCGCCGCTGAGCCACCGGCCAGCCCCGAGCCGACCATGATGATGGTGTACTTGCGCTTGTTGGCCGGGTTGACCAGCTTCATATTGAATTTATGGTTCTCCCACTTATCCTCAAGTGGTCCTTCGGGAACTTTGGAATTGAGAGTCATTGTTTGCTCCACTTACACTGGCTTCAGGAATCCTACCAGAACAGCAATTGGAATTGAAATGTTGCCGACGCACAGGGCGACCGCGATGCCGGTGGCGACGCGGCGCAGGAGGCGGCTCCAGCGGGCGTTGTTCAGCCCCAGCGACTGGAACATGCTCCACGCGCCGTGGTAGATGTGCATCGTCAGCGCCACCATCGCGGCGATATAGAAGATCGACACCGGGACATTCTGAAAGCCCTTGACCAGATTGTTGTAAACGTTTTCTTTCTCAAACGGCACCGGTCCCCCAGGCGCGACCCCCACGGTAAAGTGCAGAATGTGGTAGACGATGAAGAACAGCAGCACTAGCCCGCCCCAGCGCAAGGTCCGCGAGGCCAGGCTGGCCTGGATAGTCTTGTTGAAGGCGTAGCGATTTGGCCGCGCCTTGCGGTTCTCGATGGTGAGCTGGACCGCCGCGACAATATGGATGACGATGGCGGCGAGGAGAATGAAGCGAATCACCCACAGCAGCTCGCCGGTGCCCTTGAGGAAGGCGGCATAGGCGTTGAGGGTCTCGGCCCCCAGATACACCTGTAGGTTGCCAACCATGTGGCCAAGAACGAAACCCACTCCGATAACGCCCGTTGCGGCCATCACGGCTTTTTTGCCGATTGAGGATCGGTAGAATGAAAGTGCCCCAGCCATTGCTGACTCCTTGTACTTCGGTTAGATTCTTGCCCTGGTATTATCGCTTAAAAATGAAAATTCAGTGCGTCATGGCCGATCGGCGGCTAGCCTTCAATTGCCAGCCCATCGTGGGCCAGCCGAATGTGCGGCGGCAGGCTGGCGTTCGTCGCCGCATAGTCTAGATCGTGGGCCAGGTGGGTCAGAAAGGCCTGCTGCGGTCGAATCCGCTCGATCGCGACGATGGCCTGCTCGACGGTGAAGTGCAGCGGGTGGGGCCGCTCATAGCGCAGCGCCCCCATCACCACGACCGCGATGTCGTCCAGCAGAGCATAGGTTGAGTCGGGGATGGCGCTGACATCGGTGATGTAGGCCAGATTGCCGAAGCGAAAGCCCATAATCCGCCAGTCGCCGTGGAAAATTGGCAGCGGTGTGATGGCGATGCCGCTGATTGTAAAGGGCTGGTCAGTGAGGGTGTGGAGCGCAAGCTGCGGACGGGTCGAGGCCGATGGCCCAGCCTCAAACGCATAATCAAACTGATGCCGAATCCGCTGCAGCGTCGGCGGAGTGCCATACAGCGGAAGTGGCTGGCCCATGGCGAAGTTAATCGGTCGAACATCATCCAGCCCGCCAATGTGGTCCTGGTGGGAGTGGGTGACGAGCACCGCGTCAAGCCGCGTGATGCGCTGGCGCAAGGCCTGCTGGCGAAAATCCGGGCCGGGATCGATTAGGATCGTGGTTGCTCCGCTGGTGATCAGCGCGGCGGTGCGGGTGCGCCGATTGCATGGGTCGTCCGATGTGCAGACCGGGCATTCGCACCCGATTGTTGGCACGCCCATCGAGGCGCCGCACCCAAGAATTGTAAGCTGCATAGAAACCTCCACCCCGTATTATACGAGGTCGCCGCCAGTTGCGGGCGCAGCTTGCACGCTCCTGGGCAATACAGCGCTGGCTGATGCGCCGTGACTCATGGCGAATTGCGCAGATCCGGCGATGCCAGTACTATCCAGGTATGCAATCGTTCTGCGGATCTGCCGCGAAAGGAATCATATGCAGCTTGACTTTATCCAGTGGCTTCAAGGTTTCCACAGCCCCGCCCTCGATTCCGTGATGGTCTGGATCTCAGAGATGGCCAGCGAGGATTTTTACCTGCTGTTTGGCCCGCTGGTCTTCTGGTGTGTGGGGATTGGCCTGGGCATCCGGCTGTTCGTCACCCTGCTGGCTTCTTTTTATATCAATGATGTCGCCAAGGAGCTGATCAGCACTGCCAGGCCCATGGTGGCCCACCCCGATCTGGTACGCCTCCCCGAGGGCGCGGCGATCACCGCCCAGAACGAGGATGGCAGCTGGCAGCCGGCCTTTCCGAGCGGCCACGCCCAGCACACGCTGGTCTTCTGGACGTTCTTCGGCCTGTGGCTGCGCCGGCCGGCCATCTGGCTCCTGGTCATCACCATGATCGTGCTGGTCGGTATCTCGCGAATG
The DNA here is from genome assembly GCA_013813565.1 of Herpetosiphonaceae bacterium. GTDB lineage: Bacteria > Chloroflexota > Chloroflexia > Chloroflexales > Herpetosiphonaceae > JACCRK01. The sequence goes on along the minus strand of JACCRK010000013.1, from coordinate 701 downwards.
TATCTGGGGGTTCACTGGCCGATCGATATTCTGGGTGGCTGGCTGATCGGCGCGGCCATTCTGGGGAGCGCCATCGTGCTTCCCGCATCCATCGAGCGGCTCTCCGTGCCGGGCCGTGAGCGGCTCATCGGGGCGTCCGTCGGGCTGGCGCTGGCGCTGCTGCTGATCGATCCCTCGGCGTTTCGCGCCAGAATGCTGGGCTTTTGGATCGGGGCGCTGCTGGCGCTGATCGTTCAGCAGCGCTATGTCCCGTTCAAGGTCCGCAGCACTGTCATCATCCAGATCGCCAAAATAGGCATCGGGCTGGCCGGGCTGTTTGTGCTCCGAGCCGCTCTCAAAACCATTCTGCCCGCCGATACCTGGGCCGCCGCGCTGCGCTACGCCCTGCTGGGCGTCTGGGTGATGCTGGGGGCGCCGGCGCTGTTCCGGCTGTTCTTTGGCGCTCCTGTCCGCCCCGCGATTGACGCCGAGCTAGGCCGAGAATCCGAACAGTCGGTCGCCACCTAGTTCAGGCGCCCAGCCGTAGCCCGTGGCTATTCCAGCACACCCATCCCAACCGCGCTGTCGGCCTGGACCATGGCGCTGAAGTGGCTGGCGGGGTCGCGCAGCAGCGCATCGGGCGCGCCATCTTCCACAATCTGCCCGGCGGCGATGATGATCACCCGGTCGGCGCTGCGGGCCAGCGATAGCCGATGCGACAC
>JACCRK010000406.1 GCA_013813565.1 Herpetosiphonaceae bacterium | reverse complement strand
GCCATCTGTGTGGCCAGGTCCTCGGCGGTCTCGCTGAAAACATAGCCATACATGCCGCCAGTCTTAACATCGTTGGGGCGATAGGCGGCCTGGGTGATCGCAATAATTGTCGGGGCATCGCTGGGAGATGCGGTGCGCAGCAGCAGCGCACCAGAGGATTGATCCATTGCAATAAACCTCAAAACAAAAGCATAGAGCCTAGACATCATACCTGAAATCTAGGCTCTATGCTCTGACTGGCCGGCTCAGACAGCTAGTTATTTTTGTTCAGCGTCAGCAGAAATTCCTCGTTGGTGCGGGTTTTCGACATCCGCGTCAGCACCAGCTCGGTGCCCTCATTCTCGCCAAGCATGCTCACCATCCGGCGCAGGGTCCAGACCTGGCGCAGCTGATCGGGGGTGAGCAGCAGCTCATCGCGACGGGTCGAGGAGCGGGCGATATCGAGCGCCGGATACGTCCGGCGCTCAGCCAGACGGCGATCCAGGTGCAGCTCCATATTGCCAGTGCCTTTAAATTCCTCGTAGATCACGTCGTCCATACGGCTGCCGGTATCGACCAGACAGGTGGCAATGATCGTCAGCGAGCCGCCATCCTCGATATTGCGAGCGGCACCGAAGAAACGCTTGGGCGGATACAGCGCGATCGGGTCGATACCACCGGTGAGGGTGCGGCCTGAGGGCGGCATATCCAGGTTGTAGGCGCGGGCAAGGCGCGTGATCGAGTCCATCAGCACCACGACATCCTGGCCTCCCTCGACCAGACGCTTGGCCCGCTCCAGAGTCATCTCGGAAACCTTGGTGTGATCCTCGACCGGCTCATCGAAGGTCGAAGCGATCACCTCACCGCGCACCGAGCGGCGCATGTCGGTGACTTCCTCAGGGCGCTCACCAATCAGCAGCACCATCAGATGCACATCGGGGTAGTTGGTGGTGATGCCATTGGCCATCGCCTTCATCAGCATGGTCTTGCCCGCCTTGGGCGGCGAGACGATCAGGCCACGCTGGCCGCGGCCGACTGGTGCGATCAGATCGACGATGCGGGTTGACAGCAGCTGCGGCTCGGTCTCAAGCATAAACTGCTCATTGGGAAAAATCGGCGTCAGCTTCTCGAAATTGGGGCGCCGGCGGGCGTGCTCCGGGTCAACCCCATTGACCAGCTCGACGCGCAGCAGGCTATAGTAGCGCTCGCTTTCTTTCGGGGGCCGAATCTGCCCGGAGATTTTGTCGCCGGTGCGCAGGCCGAAGCGTCGAATCTGGGTCTGCGAGACATAGACATCATCGGGGCCAGGCAGCATGCGCTCGCCGCGTAAAAAGCCAAAGCCATCGGAAACAATATCAAGAATACCCGCGCTAAAAATATTACCAGCTTGCTCAGTTTGGGCTTGCAAAAGTTTGAAGATGAGATCTTGTTTTTTAAGCCGACTGTAGCCCGAAATATCAAGGTCACGGGCCATATCCTGAAGATCGGTCAGGGTTTTTGTTTCTAATTCAGCAAGGTTTACCACCGTGCCATCCTCCTTATTTAATGGATATAAACGCACTCCAACAGCACCATACACCAGACGTGAGGCTGTGTGTGTAGGGAAATATGATCACAGATAGGGCCGACATGCGTTGGATGTGATTTCTTCCGCTGTATGCAATCCTGCTACGAATAGAGTTTTTTAAATGCCGCTATCGTAATTGGAATAGATCGAGAGTGAGGGGAATTATGCGTCAGGTTTATTCTTTTCTTGGCTATTTGGAGATGTTAGGCGACGCAGGAAGTGAGGATTCCCGGCGCGTCGCCCGTAGTATAGCACGAATGACCAGAACGAGCAAAAAAACCTGCCTGCTGGTGGTGATTACTGTGGCCTGGCTGGCGGATGGAAGCAACGTCCCGCGTGCTGATCTGCAGGAGTTCCCTTAGCGTTCGTCGAAGCGTAGCCCAGAGATCGCCATGAGTTTATCCCAGCGGTGGCGCGACTCGATGTAGCGCACAGTACCTGAGGCCGAGCGCATGACCAGTGAATGCGTCGTTGCCCCCCAGCCAAGAAACTGAACCCCCTTAAGAAACTCGCCGGTTGTAATACCCGTCGCCGCCCAAAATACATTCTCACCCTGTACCAGGTCGTCGGTGGTGTAAACTTTATCAAGATCAAGGCCATTGGTTAGCGCCAGCTGGCGCTCTTTCTCGTTGCGTGGCCAGAGCTTGCACTGGATCTCGCCGTTGGTACACTTCATGGCACAGGCGGAGATCACCGACTCGGGCGCACCACCAATGCCCATCAGGATATCCGCCGGGGCCTCCATCATCGAGGGCATCAGGCTGCCAGCCACATCGCCGTGCAGAATCACCTTGATGCGGGCGCCGGTCTCGCGAATCTGGGCTACCAGGTCGTTGTGACGGGGCCGATCGAGCACTACCACGGTCACGTCCTCAACCTGCTTTTTCAAGGCTTTGGCGACGTTGCGAATATTTTCGGCAACCGGAGCGTTGATATCGATGCAGCCTTTGGCCGACTCGCCGACAGCGATCTTATCCATATACACAATCCCAGGCGGGTTAAACAGCGAGCCGCGCTCAGCCGCCGCCACCACCGCGATCGCGCCGGGCATACCCTGGGCGAGCAAGGTTGTGCCCTCGACCGGGTCAACCGCAATATCAACCTCGGGCGGGTTGCCGTTGCCGATTCGCTCGCCGATATAGAGCATGGGCGCTTCGTCTTTTTCACCCTCACCAATGACGACGATGCCATCCATATCCATCGACTCCAGGGCAAATCGCATGGCGTCGACGGCTGCTCCATCAGCCTCGTTTTTATCGCCACGTCCCATCCAGCGGGCTGAACGCAGCGCGGCCGCCTCAGTTGCCCGCTGTAGATCAAACCCTAAATTGCGCTCCAGCTTCATGCCAACCTCCTTGTTGTGCAATCCCATTGCTTGTGAGCAGATCATCCAATACCGGAGATTGTACCATATTGCGCAATCTCAACGGGGGGCAAATCGACCCACCAGCGGCAGCAGACGGGTGGCGCCGACATACAGGTTGCTGCGCCAGCGGTCGCCGCCGATGCCAACCAGCGCCCAGGCCAGCCCAATCCACAGCAGCAGCGTTGCCGCAAATCCCAGCGCGCCCCACCACGGGCCGATCGCCCACCACACGCCAATCGCCAGCGCCAGCAGGATCACCATCCACAGAAATTCGCCGTGGTCGTCGGCGCGGTACGAGCGCAGCTGGGGCTTCTGGCTATCGCGGATACGCTCGCGCAGGGAGGCGCGCGCGGGCATTGTCGAGGCCACCTCTGGGTCGGCCGACTGGGTCTCGATGGCGGGCGCAAAGCCCTGCAGGCTATTGTCCAGCACCGCCGGCTCGGGGTGCTGCTCGCGAAAGGTGCGGCGCCAGTCGAAGGTCTGGCCTCCCGCCGACTGCGCCCACAGCTCCAGCGCCCGCTGGATGCGCGCCGGGTAGCCGCCGGCCACACCGATGATGTCGGCCACCATGCTGCCGGAAAGCTCCAGGCCGGCCCGCTGGGCCAGCTCGCCGACCAGCGCCCGCGCCTCGCGCTCGGGCATCGGCGGCAGGGTCAGCTGCAGCAGCGTGGTCTGGAGATCGGGGGCGGCCCGGTTGAGTGGCTCGGCGCTGGCGGCCACAATCAGCAGCTTGCCATCACGCACCCAGCCCCGCAGGGCGCTGCGCACCAGCCCGGTGAAGCCCGCGCCGGCCCGGTGCAGCTCGTCGAGCAGAAGCAGGATTGGCGGGGTGTCGGCGGCGGCCAGGATCTGGCCCAGCGCCAGCTCGTCCTCGCCGCTCTGGCCCAGCGCCCGCAGAATTGGCGCGTAGAAATCGGCCGTGGTGCGCGCCCCGGTCAGATCAAGGTAGATTATGGTCGGCGGTGTGTCCAGCACCAGCGCGGCGGCCTGGCTGATGTGGTTGAGCAGCGAGGTTTTGCCGCTGCCATCCGGCCCAACCACGACGGACGATCGCCCGGCGGCAAGCAACTCGCTGAGCTGCACGACCTCGCGCTCGCGGCCGACAAACTGGGCCGGGTCGCGGATGGGCTCGGTGGAGAAGAGAGAGAATGTCATAGCTAAGACCACATAGTAGAATCGGAAAAATTAATTGTCTGGGGGATATGAATTTAATTGGGTTCTTTTGATTCGCCACCTGCCCAAGGGGCACCCAGCCCCGCTGCCCTAAGGGCACCCGGCGGGGGACGCAAGGGGTTTTCATCCCCCTGCACCCTTTAGGGGGTAGGTTTTTACATCCAGGCATACCCCATCGTTGATTCGTGGTGCAAGATCCCGGTAATCCGTTTGGGAATAGCGGGCCACGGTTCCGGCTCCAAC
>JACCRK010000412.1 GCA_013813565.1 Herpetosiphonaceae bacterium | reverse complement strand
GCTAGGATTCGCGCTGAATCCTAGCAGCACGCTGGAGGAATGCAATGAGCGAATTTGTCTGCTACTACTGCCAAAATGCTATCGCGGCCGCCACCAACAACTGTCCCCAGTGCGGCCAGCCCCAGGTGCTGCGCGAGCGCTATCGCCTCAAGCGGCTGCTGGGACAGGGCGGCTTTGGCGTAGTCTACGAGGCTGTCGATGCCGATCTCAATCGCCACTATGCGATCAAGCTGATCATCGCAACCTCAGGCGCTATCCGCGAGCAGGTTGCCATCGAGGCCCAGATTCTGGCACAGCACGCCCGTCGCCTGCCATTTATGCCCGAGATCTATGATATCTGGACCGAGAGCAACCGCATTGCCCTGGTGATGGAGTATATCGATGGCGCCACGCTGGGCAGCCTGATCGAGCAGCACGGGGCCTGGGCGCCCAATGTCGCCGGGCGGTTTCTCCACACGATCCTCTCCAACCTGGATAGCCTGCATAACGTTGGGATTATTCACCGCGACATCAAGCCCGACAACATCAAGCGCACCGCTGATGGCCGCTATGTGCTGCTGGATTTCGGCATTGCCAAGCGCTCGCTGAGCACCGAGACCGGCGCCAAGGCTTTTTCGCTGTACTATGCCTCGCCAGAGCAGGCGCAGGGGAAAGCCACCGATGCGCGCTCGGATCTGTACAGCCTGGGAGCCACCACCTACCACATGCTGACCGGCCACCCGCCGGCCCCCGGCGAGGCGCGCCAGGTGATGAACGCCGAGCTGCAGCCACCAACCCACTTTGCTCCCAAAACCCCGCCGGTGCTCAGCAACCTGGTCATGCAGATGCTGGAGCTCGATCCTGACAAGCGGCCAGCATCGGCCAAAGCGGCCATGAAAATCCTGGTCGCGCCGCCCACAGTTAATCTCCGCTCCGATCAGGCCGCCGCCAGCCCACCAGCGTCGCCAGCGGTCGCCCATGTGCGGGTGGCAGCACCTTCCAGCGCCGGAATGCCGACCCAGGCGATCACGCCCGCTCCCGCCAGGGCAGTTGCACCACCCACCGCGCCGGTTGCTCCGTCCGCATCACGCAGTCGCGGTGCGCTCTGGGTCATTGCCGCCATCATGCTGGCTGTGCTTGGCGGCGGTCTGATCTGGTTTACCCAGCGCGATCCAACGCTGGGGATCGCTTCAACCAGCACGCCAGCCGCCGGTCAGCCCACGACCATCCCAGTTGTGGTGGCGGCGGCAACCCAGACCGCTGAGCCGCCCATCCCAACCAGCCCAGCCCCGCCGCCAACGATCGCCCCTGCAGCAACCGCAACTAGCCAGCCGCCGATCGAGCCGACGCCTGCACCGATCATCGAGCCAACGATTGAGGTGCCGCCCGCCACGGCGGCGCCGACCGATATTCCGGCGCCAACCGCTGTGCCGCTGTCCGCCGACCTACAGGAGGTCGTCAATCTGGTCAACGATCAGCGGGCGCTGCAGGGGCTGGTGCGCCTGACCGTCAATCCACAGCTAATCAGCGCCGCCCAGGCCCACAGCGATGATATGGCGAGCAATAATTTTTTCTCCAACACCGGCTCCGATGGCTCGAGCGTGCAGACGCGCATCAATCGCGCGGGCTATATCGCCAGCCTGTCGATTGAAAATATTGCCGCCGGCTATGCCACGCCGCTTGAGGTTGTGTCGAGCTGGATGAACGACGACGGCCAGCGCGCCAATCTGCTCAACCCCGATGTCCGTGATGTTGGCGTCGGCTATGCCGCCAACCCAGCCGCGCAGTACGGGCGCTACTGGACGATTGTGTATACGAAGCCGTAGGGAGTAGTAGCTAGCGGCTAGCAGCTAGCACGATTAATTGAGATCCCGAGGTAGACTACCAGCTCACTAGCATCTGGTAGCTACCAGATGCTAGCTACCAGATGCTAGCTGCCATTTTAATGATTGACAAACGTATATGCGCGGCGTATGATGCACGGAAGCGTTTCCATACTCGCTGTGGAGTTAAGCTGAAATGGCCTATACCATCAAAGATGTAGCGCGCCGTGCCGGCGTTGGCATTGCGACTGTCTCCCGCGTCCTCAACGACTCACCCAACGTCCTGCCTGCTACCCGTGCGCGCATCCTGGCAATTATCGACGAGCTTGGCTACCGGCCCAATCAGGCGGCCCGGCAGCTGGTCACCGCCCGCTCCCACGCGATTGCCGTGGTGCTGCCCTTTCTGACCCGGCCCTTTTTCATTGAAGTGCTCCGTGGCATCGAGGCGGTAATCGCCCAGTCGGGCTATCAGCTGATTATCTTCAATGTCGAGACGATTGAGCAGCGCGAGCATTATTTCGGCACACTGCCCTTTCTCGGCCGCACCGATGGCCTGATCATTCTCTCGCTGCCGCTTGGCTCGATTGAACTGCAGCGCCTCCACGATGCGGAGATGCCGGCGGTCTTTATCGATACCAGTGCGCCCGGCTACTCCTCGGTCGAGGTCGACAACGTCGCCGGGGCGCAGCTGGCGGTCGAGCATTTGATTCAGCGCGGCCACACCCGGATTGCCTATATCTCCGGGCCGCTCCACCCAACCCTCGGCTTTCCGGTCAACCGTGACCGCAAGCAGGGCTACGAGCTGGCCCTGCTCGCCCACCAGCTGCCGGTGCGCGCCGAGTATATTCGCCCAGGCGGCGATGGCCGCGCCATCGGCTGCGCCACCGCGCTGGAGCTGCTCGACCTGCCCGAGCCGCCGACCGCGATCTTCACCGCCAGCGATGAGCAGGCCTTTGGCGTGATCGATGCCCTGACCATGCGCGGGCTGGTCCCTGGCAAAGATGTTGCTATTGTTGGCTACGACGATTTGGAGCTGGCCCGCTACATCGGCCTTACCACCATCCGTCAGCCAATGGAGCAGATGGGCCGTGAGGGCGCCGAGCGCCTGCTGGATAATTTGCTCAATGGCAACATCGAGCCAACCATCCAGGTTATTCCTGTCACTCTGATCGAGCGAGCGACGACCAGCCCAGCCAGCTGATTTTCCAACTTATATCACCACATCACACTCCACCTACCATTGTTCTCAATAAAGCCTCAATCTAGCATTAATTATCTAACGTGATTAAATATCCAACGATGGAAACGTTTTCAGCGAGGATAGCGTGACAGAATCAACTGGAATCGAGATCGATTCGACGGCTCTGCGGGAGCGCTTGCCCCGACCCCATCTGCCCGCCCACCCACGCTGGGAGGCGCTCTACTGGCGCGCCTGGGAGCTGGGCGCCCGCATGGTCCGCCAGGGGACGCCCAGCAATAGGTTTGCGCCTCAGTATGTCGATGCGGCCTTCGGCGGCAATATTTTCCAGTGGGATACCTGCTTCATTGCCGCCTTCGCCCGCTACAGCAACGAGCTGCTGCCGGTACGGCCCGCCCTGGATAACTTCTACTCGCGCCAGGAACCCGACGGCTATATAGCCCGCGAGTATCGCTGGGAGAACGGCGCGCCGCTGTGGGCCAAGGGCTCAGGCGACTCGTGCAACCCGCCGCTGTTCGCCTGGGCCGAGTGGCTGCTCTACAGCGTCCACGGCGATGTCGGGCGGCTGCAGCAGGTCTGGAGGCATCTCGACGGCTACTATCGCTGGCTGATAGCGAACCGGCGCCTGCCCAACGGGCTGTACTGGATCACCGACATGGGTTCGGGGATGGACAACACGCCGCGCTACGGCGCCGCCTGGACCGACTACTCGATCCAGCAGGCCCTCAACGCCCGCGTGATGCAGCAGATCGCCCAGATCCTCGGCGATAGCGCCGCGAGCACGTTTTATCAGCACGAGCACGCCAGCCTCAGCGAACAGATCAATCGGCTGATGTGGGACGAGGCCGCCGGGTTCTACTGGGATCTGGATGCCGGCGATCTGCCGGTGCCGGCCTACAGCGTGGCGGCCTTCTGGGCGCTGCTGGCCGAGATCGCCAGCCCCGCCCAGGCCGCAAAGCTGATCGCGCAGCTGCGTGATCCGCAACGCTTCTGGCGTACCCACCCGTTTCCAACCCTGGCCGCCGATGAGCGCTGGTTCAAGCCGTATGGCGACTACTGGCTCGGCGCGGTCTGGGCGCCCACCAACTACATGATTATTCGCGGCCTGCACAGCTACGCCGCCCACGATTTCGCCCGCGAGGCCAGCGCCCGTCACCTCGACGCTATGTGCGACGTGCTCGACGCCACCGGCACAATCTGGGAGAACTACCGGCCTGACGAGATGGCCCCAGGCACGCCCGCCCGCCCGGATTTCGTCGGCTGGAGCGGGCTTGGGCCAATTGCGCTGCTGATCGAGAGCATCCTCGGCATCGAGCTCGATCGGCCCAGCCTGACCGTGCGCTGGCTGCTGCCACATGAGCCGGGCGGGATCGATAACCTGCCCTGGGCCGACGGCCCGCTCGACCTCCACTGCGGCGCCACCGCGCTGACCGTGCGCAGCGCCAGCCCGCTCACCCTCGAGATCACCGATGGGACGCAGCGGCGCCGCGTTGAGCTGAGCGCCGGCGAGCACACCTTGGAGCGAACGCCATGACCACACAG
>JACCRK010000319.1 GCA_013813565.1 Herpetosiphonaceae bacterium | reverse complement strand
CCAACGGCAACTATGTAGTCTCTTCTGGCCTCTGGGACAATGGCACCGCCGTCGATGCCGGCGCGGTCACCTGGGGCAGCGGCACAAGTGGCGTGGCGGGCGCAATTGACGCCACCAAGAGCCTCGTCGGCAGCACGACCAATGATCGAGTGGGGCAGGCTTCCGTGGTGGCGCTCCCCAACGGCAACTATGTAGTCTCTTCTGGCCTCTGGGACAATGGCACCGCCGTCGACGCTGGGGCGCTCACCTGGGGCAGCGGCACAAGTGGCGTGGCCGGATTGATCAATGCGACCACGAGTCTGGTCGGCTCCAGCACCGAGGATCGAATCGGCACCGGTGGCTTGAAGGTCCTTTCCAATGGCAACTATGTGGTTCCCAGCCCATACTGGAACAGCAACACCGCCAGCAACGCCGGGGCGATCACCTTGGGTAGCGGCACAAGCGGGATCGTGGGAACCATCAATGCCGCCAATAGCCTCATCGGGAGCGCCCCCGAGGATCGGGTGGGCGATGGGGGCGTGACGGAGCTAACCAATGGCAGCTATGTAGTCCGCAGCCAAAATTGGAACAATGGCGCAATCCAAATGGCGGGTGCGGTCACCTTGAGTAGTGACGGCGGTGGTGTGACCGGCACAATCGACACCATCAATAGCGTGTTGGGCTTGACTCCTTATGGTGGACTAAAACTCTACACGGTCTATGACGAACTCAATCAGCGCCTCTTTGTTGTTCGTTCAGCCGATGATCGAATCACCGTGATTGCGCTGGGGATCAGCGGTCTGATCGCCAGCAACGATGGGCCAACAACCCTTGGTGGCGCCACCGCCTTCAGCGCCAGTGTCACTGATGGTCCGAACGTGACGTACAGCTGGGATTTCGGCGATGGCAGCACCGGCAGTGGGGCCAGCCCCACCCACACCTACGCGGCCCCAGGTAGCTATAGCGCTACGGTCACCGCCACCAACACGTTTGGCAGCGTGACGGCCAGATCTACCGTTCTGGTCACCTATCGGCTCGCGCTGCCCCTGCTGCTGCGCTAAACCATCCTGCAACCCTGCCGCACGATCGCCCCAGACCAAGTCTTCGGTCTGAGGCGATCGTGTTGACAGCGGGGCTATAGTAAAAAGGCTCCCTGTTTTTGGAGCCTGAGCTTCCACTATCCTTGGAGGAACCACCCATGACCGAGGCAGCACCCAACGATGCGCGGCTGACCAGCAGCGAGCTGCTCGACCGCATCGACAGCGCCTGGACCAATCTCAACCAGATGCTCGCCGATCTCAGCGAGCCCCAGCGCACGACGGCCCACGACCAGGAAAACTGGCGGGTCAAAGATCACCTCACCCACCTCGCCGCCTGGGAGCAGTCGCTGCTGGCCCTGCTGGAGGGACGCGATCGCCACCAGGCCTTCGGGCTCGGCGCAGTGGATCTCGCTGGGATGGACTACGATCAGATCAACGCGCGCATCCAGCAGCACCACGCCCATCTCAGCCACGCCGAGTCCCTGGCGCTGGCTCAGCACAGCCACACGCAGCTGCGGGCCGCCATCGCCGCATTGTCAGATGCCGACCTGCAGCGACCCTACGCCCACTTTCAGCCCAATACCCAGCATGAAAACGCACAGCTGCCGGTGATCAACTGGATTGCCGGCAACACCTACGAGCACTATGCCGAGCACCAGGGCTGGATCGGCGAGTGGGTGAATCGGGGGTGAATTTCCAATCCGGCAGGGTGGCCCGTAAAGCCGCCCCGCCGCGTCACCACGCTACCTGGCTGGCGGCCCGCTCAGGCTCTGCTCGACCTGAGCCTCGACGGTGCTGACCAGCGACTCATCGCGCAGCATCAGCTTGATCGCCTCGATGTGCGGGTACATCACCTCGTCGCGCTCGATGAAGGGGACCTGCTGGCGGATGTGCTGGAAGGCGATGCTGGTGCCTTTGCCAAGCTGTAGCTCGTGCTGGTCGTCGCGCTGGCGCAGGTTAATGCCCTGGGCCGCGCACAGCGCCTCGCAGGCGATGATCCCGCGCACGTTCTCCAGCATCTCCAGCGCCTGCCGCGCCGCCGTCGGCCCGAGGCTGACGTGGTCTTCCTGGTTGGCCGAGGTCGGGATGCTGTCGGCCGAGGCCGGGTGCACCAGGACTTTGTTCTCGCTGGCCAGGGCGGCGGCGGTGTACTGCACCAGCATCAGCCCCGAGTGCAGCCCGCCGTCGGCGATCAGGAACGCCGGCAGCAGGCCCCCGTTGCAGGCCGTATCGACCAGCCGGGCGATCCGCCGCTCGCTGATGTTGCCCAGCTCGCACAGCGCCAGCTTGAGAAAATCCATCGCCAGCGCCAGCGGCTCGCCGTGGAAGTTGCCGCCCGAGACCGCCTCGAACTCGTCGCCGGGCTGATCGAGGTCGGTGGGCAGGATCAGCGGGTTGTCGGTGGCGCTGTTCAGCTCGATCTCAACCGACCAGTGCCCGTACAGCGCCGCGTCGCGCACAGCCCCGTGGACCTGCGGCACGCAGCGCAGCGAGTAGGCATCCTGGACTTTGTGCGGGCCGTGGTTGAACGTCGGCACGCCATCGCCGCCGCCCTGGTGGGTCTGGGCCGGACTTTGCGGGTCGCTGTGGCCGGTGCCGCTGGACGGATACAGGAACGTGCTGCCCTCCAGCAGGCGGCGGGTGTACGCGGCCACCTCGATCTGGCGCGGGTGTGGGCGCACGGCGTGCAGCCGCGGGTCGAGCGCCGATGGCACGGCCGCCAGCGCCTCCATCGAGAGCGCCGCCACCAGATCGGCGGCGTGGCAGAGCTGCTCGGCGTCGTGGACGGCCAGTGCGGCTAGCCCGGATAGCAGGGCGGTGCCATTGGTCAGCGCCAGCCCCTCCTTGGCCTCCAGCACCAGCGGCGCCTGACCGACCAGCTTCAGCGCGGCGGCGCCGGTCACCCGCTCGCCGTAGGCCGGATTCTGGCCCGGCGCCACCGCCTCGCCCATCCCCAGCAGCACCAGCGCAATGTGGGCCAGCGGCGCCAGATCGCCGCTGGCGCCCAGCGATCCCTGGCAGGGGACGATCGGCAGCACGTCGGCGTTGAGCAGCGTCAGCAGCGCATCAAGCACCAGCGGGCGAATCCCCGAGTAGCCCTTGGCCAGCGTGTTGGCGCGCACCAACATCATCGCCCGCACAACATCGCGGGCCAGCGGGGTGCCGACTCCGGTGGCGTGGCTCATCACGATATTGCGCTGCAGCTCGCGCACGTTATCCGGTGAGATTGTGCGATTCTGAAAGTGTCCAAAGCCAGTGGTAATGCCATACACCAGCGTTCCGTCGGCCACAAAACGCTCCACCGCCGCCCGCGAACGCTCCATCCGCTCCCGCGCCACCGGGGCGATCCCCACCTGCACGGCGGGGTTGCGGGCGGCCAGCACCACATCCTCAATCGTAAGATGCTCGCCATCGAGCCAAAGATCTATCATCGATCCACCTCTGTTGTGTAGAACAATCCGCTGCTCAGTATACTCGTTCCTGCCTGCGGTGCTGCAGATAGCCAGGCTAGTTTAAGTATATTATCCTTACATAAGTGTAAAGTCTTTTTGGTAGTCTTTATAATCATTCCAGATTTATAATCATTCTATAAAGCGTAAAAACAGAGTTTTTCATTGACTTTGTACCTCACGTCGCAAAGATCGTTTGACAGATCATCTCTTTGGCGCTATACTCTACCCAGTTTACACTGTTATTTCCGATAAAACTGTTTTTTGAGGTAACAATGACAGACCTGATTATTGGTGCAGTTCAGATTGGCATGGCGCTGCTGGTTGGCGGAAGTGGCATTCTGCTGATCCGCACGCAACGTCAGCCGCGCTAAAAGCCCGCCGCAACCCGGCAGGCTCACATGCAACGTTATGCATTATTGGGCAATCTTGTGCAAACAAGAGCGCGTTTTTTTTGTGCGCACCACATGTTTGGGCGCAGATATCTGGTTTGATTAGGCGCACCAGCGCAAAGGATTATCCACATGAAATCGCTTCGTCTGTTCATACTGCTGACCGTGCTCAGCAGCCTGCTCCTGGCCTGTGGCTCAGAGGCAACCACATCGACCACCCAGACCGGGGCCGCCGCGCCTACCGCCGCCGCAACCGAAGCCGCCGCGCCTACCGCTGCGGCAACCGAAGCCGCCGCGCCTACCGCTGCCGCAACCGAAGCTGCTATGGCAACCGAGGCCCCGGCCGCCGCTGGCACCCTGGTGATCTACTCCGGCCGCTCGGAGAGCCTGGTTGGGCCGCTGCTGGAGATGTTCGAAAAAGATACCGGCATCAAGGCCGAGGTGCGCTACGGTGACACCGCCGAGCTGGCCGCCCAGCTGCTCGAAGAGGGCGACAACAGCCCCGCCGATGTATTCTTTGCCCAGGATGCCGGCGCCCTTGGCGCCCTCAACGACCGTTTCGTCACCCTCGACACCGCGACTATGGGCAAAGTAGAGCCACGTTTCAGCTCTGAGAATAGCACCTGGGTTGGCGTCTCGGGCCGGGCACGGGTGCTGGTCTACAACACCGACGCGCTGAAAGAAACCGATCTGCCGGCATCCATCCTTGAGCTGACCGATCCAAAGTGGCAAGGCCGGATTGGCTGGGCGCCGACCAACGCCTCGTTTCAGGCCTTCGTGACTGCGCTGCGCATCAGCCAGGGCGACGATGCGGCCAAAGCCTGGCTTGAAGGCATGCTCGCCAACGATGTCCAGACGTTCGAAAAGAATGGCGCGATTGTGCAGGCGGTCGCCGATGGTGAGATCGATGCCGGCCTGGTCAATCACTACTACCTGTTCGCGCTGAAGAAAGATAAAGGCGAGGTCAA
>JACCRK010000294.1 GCA_013813565.1 Herpetosiphonaceae bacterium | reverse complement strand
GCGATCCGGTCGATCTGGTGGCCGCGGCGGCGCAGCGTCGTCGCCAGCCCGCCAATCGCCGCCGCCGTGCCGCTGCCGTCGACCGCCTGCTGCAGCCACGAGTCGAGAAAGGCAATGCGCAGTTTTGTCATGCAAACCTCGGTAGAAGATTCTTTTTTTGTCCACGAAGGCCACGAAGGACACCAAGGGGAAGAACGATTTTGTCCACAAAGGCCACGAAGAATAGATTATTGATGGGGATTTGAAGGTATGTAGCATTCTAGACAATAGAATCTCTAACATCCTCTTCGTGGATCATTCCTCTTCGTGTCCTTCGTGCCCTTCGTGGATAATTCCTCTTCGTGGCGCTACAGCTTGCCAACGACGTGGCCGACCATCACCTCGTCCATCTGGATGTGCGGCGGCGTGCTGGCGACGTGGAGGATGGTCTGGGCAACCTCGGCGGGCTGGAGCATGTTGGCGCGGTTCCACTCGCCCGGCACAGCATCCCACAGCGGCGTATCTACGGCGGCGGCGATGATGGTAGTCACCCGAATGCCCCGCGGCCGCAGCTCCTCGCGGATGGCCTGGGTGAAGCCGATCAGGCCGAACTTCGCCGCCGAGTAGGCCGACCAGTGCGGAAATCCAGCTCGACCGGCGATCGATCCCAGCGCCACGATCAGCCCGCCCGCCCCCATGTGCGGACTGGCGTGTTTGCAGCCCAGAAACATCCCGGTCAGGCCGACCTGCAGGGTGCGCTCCCAGTCCGCCAGGGCGAGCTGCTCGAACGGGGCGATTGCGGCGACGCCCGCCGCGCACACCAGCACATCAATCCGCCCGTGCAGCGCGCTGGCCTGCTCCATCAGCCGCACAACATCCGGCTCGGCGCTGATGTCGCAGGGCACCGCGACGGCCCGCCCACCGGCGGCGGCGATCTCTGCGACCAGGCTCTGCAGCTCGGCGGCGGTGCGGCTGGCGACCACCACGGTCGCGCCCTCGGCGGCAAACGCACGGGCCGTGGCGCGGCCAATCCCGCGTCCGGCCCCGGTGATAACGACGGTTTTTGGCATTGTGTTTCCTTAATTAGTAGCTGGCAGCTAGTAGCTGGTAGCTAGTGGGGTTTATGGCGCCAAATACGCTAAATCCTAGCTGCCAGCTCCCAGATCCTAAAAACCTCACTAGCTGCTAGCTGCCAGCTACTAGCTACTAATCCTTGCTCAGCTCCCGCCCGATGTGCGCCATAAACTCGGCGCGGGTGCGTGGGTCGTCGGAGAAGACGCCCTGGATCGAGCTGGTGACCATGCGGGCGTTGGCTTTTTTCACCCCGCGCATCATCGAGCACATATGCGCGCCCTCGACGACCACCGCCACGCCGGCGGCATCGATCGCCTCGCGCAGGAAGTTGGCGATCTGCACGGTCATGCGCTCCTGGACCTGGAGCCGCTGCGCGAACATATCGACAATCCGCGGAATTTTCGAGAGGCCGATGACTTTGCCGTTGGGGATGTAGGCGACGTGGGCTTTGCCCCAGAACGGCAGCGTGTGATGCTCGCAAAGGCTGGCGAAATCGATATCGCGCACCACCACCATCTCGTTGTAGTCGACCGAGAAGATCGCCTCGTTGATCAGCGCCACCGGGTCGACCCGGTAGCCCGCCGTCAGCTCGGCGTACATTTTCGCCACCCGCAGCGGCGTGCGCTGGAGTCCCTCGCGCTCGGGATCTTCGCCAATCTCGTGCAAAATCGTCCGCACCGCATCCTCGATCGCGGTGTTGACGCTGGGGATTGTCAGATCATTGCTCAATGTCATTGGGGGCATTCCTTTGCTTAAAGTAGGCCACTGCGCTGCGCAACCTACGCTTTCAGGCCGGATAGTCAAACACGTTGTTGGCGGTCTCCCACAGGCGCAGATGCTGCAGCTGCGGGCCGAAGGCGCTGTGCAGGCGCTGCCACAGCACCACCAGAATATTTTCGGCGGTTGAGGGCATGGTCTGAAAATCGGCGACCTGCCGGTCGAGATGCTTATGATCAAACTCGGCCAGCACCGCCGCCACCTGCGCATCCATCGCCACCAGGTCAATCACCATCCCGCTGGCGGGGTCGACCGCGCCGCCGATGGAGACCTCGAGCTGGTAGTTGTGGCCGTGGCCGTTGGCGTTGTTGCACTTGCCGTAGATCGCGCGGTTTTCCGCATCCGACAGGCCCGGCGAGTGCAGCCGGTGGGCCGCCGCGAACTCGTAGCGGCGGCTGAAGCTGGTCAGCGCGCCGGTGTACTCGGCGTACAGATCGGCGTTCTCGTACAGCCGCAGCTTGTGCAGCTGGACGCCCTCGGGCAGCTGCGGCCCGATCAGCCGCCACAGCACCTGGACGATATTTTCGGTGGTTGGCACCAGCTCGCGAAAATACGGCGTATCCTCATTCAAATGTTTATGATCGAACTCGTCGAGCACCGTGTTGACCAGCCGTTTCAGATCGGTGACATTCATCACCATGCCGGTCAGCGGATCGACCGGGCCGGCCACGGTGACAAACAGCTCGTAGTTGTGGCCGTGGCCGTACAGGTTCGTACATTTGCCAAAGGTCGCCTGGTTGCGCTCAGCGCTCCACTCAGGCCGCCAGTAGCGGTGGGCCGCCGAAAACGTAAACCGCCGCGTTGTCAAAACATTCATAGAAACCCCTCACCATGCATCAGCACCAGCAGTCAGCAGCGCATTTTGTGTACCACTGGCATTATGCCATCACTTCGGCGCTTGAATCAAACCCCAGCCGCAATCGCGGGCGCGGAGATACGCAGAGCTGGCGGCCTGCGCCAGCTCGCGCTATGGTGTGATGCCTGGTCGTGGTGTGTGATCGGGCGGACGGCTAGCGCCTCGGCTCGCCCTCGGCGGACTGGCGGCGGAGCAGCTCGAGGATTTTGGTCTGGGGCAGCCCGGTTTGCGCCGCCAGCTTGGCCAGCTCCAGGGCGAGCTCTTTGGGGTGAAGGGCCAGAATACGCTTGGCCTCAGCCGCCTGTTTGGACTTCTCGATCATCGCAGATCCTCCATAGCATAGCAACGGCGGCAGGAAATCCATCCTGCCGCCGCTATTGTACCCGCTAAATCTGGTTTATCAGGCAACGCTGGCGGCGCTGCGCTCGCTCACATCCTCCCAGACGCGGTTCTTCACCCCGGTGTAGACCGACTGCGGGCGAATGATCCGCCCAACTTCCTGCTGCTCAAAGGCGTGGGCGATCCAGCCGCCGACCCGGCTGATCGTGAAGGTTGGGGTGAACAGCTCGGTCGGCAGGCCCAGGCCGTGCAGCAGCAGCGCGGTGTAGAACTCGACGTTGGTCTGCAGGTTGCGCCCCGGCTTGCGCTCGGCCAGCAGGGCCACCGCCGTGCGCTCGACGTGGGTCACCAGCTCGTACAGTGATCGGTCGCCGGCGGTGGCGAACAGCTCCTGCGCCGCCTGTGCCAGCACCTCGGCGCGGGGGTCGCGCACCTTGTAGACGCGGTGGCCAAAGCCCATCAGCCGCTCGCCGCGGTCGAGCTTCTCGCGCAGCACGGCCTCGGCGCGGTCGGCCGAGCCGATCTCGAAGACCATATCCAGGGCCGGGCCGGGCGCGCCGCCATGGAGCGGCCCCTTCAGCGCGCCAATCGCCCCGACAATCGCCGAGACCAGGTCGGACTCGGTCGAGATGATCACGCGGGCGGTGAAGGTCGAGGCGTTCAGGCCGTGGTCGACGACCGTGTTGAGGTACGTCTCCAGCGCCCGCACCTGGGCGGCGGCCGGCTCAGCGCCGCTCAGCATCCACAGATAGTTGGCGGCGTGGTCAAGGTCGGGCCGTGGCGCCACCAGCGCCTCGCCCTTGAGCGTGCGCCAGTAGGCGGCGACGATGCTCGGCATCTGGGCGACCAGCAGCAGCGCGGCCTGCCGGTCGGTGGCGGCCACCAGGGTGCTGGTCGCCATCCGCAGCACGTCCATCACATCGGCCTGGCGCTCGGCGGCGGCCTGGATCACTGCCAGGGTTATCGGGGCCAGCGCCCGCTGCTCGGCCAGCGCCGCCCGCAGCTCGGCCAGCTGCTCGGCGTCTGGCAGCGCGGCGTGCCACAGCAGATACAGCGTCTCCTCGAACGTGGCCTTGGCGGCGAAATCCTCCAGCGGAAAGCCGGCAATAATCAGCTCGCCAGCCTTGCCATCGACGCTGCTCAGGCGGGTGGCGGCGGCAACAACTCCATCCAGGCCAACATGAATCTGGGTCTCGGTGGTCATCAAATATTCCTTTCGGATCTAGTAGCTAGTAGCTGGTAGCTAGTAGCTAGTGGGGGGCACATGTCCGGTGACGATCGGGTGGCTTCGACAGGCTCAGCCAACGGATCGATGAGCGCTTCACACCACGCTTGACAGCCGCATCGTTTGATTGGGACAGCAGCTAGTGATCAGTGGCTCCTGATCGCTAGGAGGGATGGCAACGATCTGGGATACATTCGCCAGCTCCCGGTGTAAAGCACAAACTGCCATGAGGCGGTGCCGAGGCGGCCTACGACGGCCGCTGGTTCGTGCGTCGGTTGATTATGTAGAACAGCCCCGCGATGATGAGCAGCGCAACAATCGCGATGAGACTTGCCAGAATGGGCATAAGGAGCCAGAGTTCACTCTGCTCGCTATACTCAAGCGCCGTCAACACAAACACCGGGAGCATCCCGATCAGCGGCAGGGCAGCGACCCAACGCCAGAGCCCACGCACATAGAGCAGGACGACCACCTGCAGCACCACATACAGCGGAATTACCACGATCAGCATCGGCCCTCCTCATTGTCATGGCGATCATGGGTGATCGCGCTTCAGGTTCATAGCATACGGCTCGCCACGGGCCTAGGCCACATGAACCGAAAACTTGATTTTTCCGCCTGAATGAACTATAAATAGATAAATCAATGTTGTCAATATTGATTTGTAAATCAATGTATAAAAACACTGCGGAGGCATCGTATGGCAAATCAGCGCTATCTCTCGGCGCAGGAAGTGGCGGCGGAGCTTGGCATCAGCGTGCAGACGGTCTACGCCTATGTCAGCCGCGGGCTGCTGCGCTCGGAGCGCGAGGGCGGGCACGCCCACCGCTACCTGCGCGACGATGTGGACACGCTGAAGCAGCGCAAGGAGGGGCGGCGCAACCCGACAGCGGTGGCTGCCAGCGCGCTGTACTGGGGCACGCCGGTGCTCGACTCAAGCATCGCGCTGATCGCCGACGAGCAGCTGTACTACCGCGGCTATCGCGCCACCAGGCTGGCGGTGGAGCGGAGCATCGAGCAGGTCGCGGCGCTGATCTGGCTGGGCAATCTGGCAGATCGAGACCCTCTTTTTCGCAACGTCCAGCCGATCAGCGCCCATGTTCCGCGCCCCGACCTGGCCCCGCTCGATGCCTTCAGCGCGGTCCTGCCCGTGGCGGCTCTGGACGATCTGGCGGCCTACGATCTGCGCCCGGCGGCGCTGGCCCGCACGGGGGCGCGAGTGCTGCATCTGCTGACAGCGGTCGCCGCTGGCACCGCGCAGGTCGAATCCAGCATCGCCCAGACGCTGGCCCGCCGCTGGGCGCCTGATGACGAGCGGGCGCTTCCGCTGCTCAACGCGGCGCTGATTCTGTGCGCCGACCACGAGCTGAATGTCTCGTCGTTCACCGCCCGCTGCGTGGCCTCGGCGGGCGCCCCGCTGTACGCCGTCGTCAGCGCCGGGCTGGCGGCCCTGAGCGGCATAAAGCACGGCAAACAGACTGAGTGGGCCGTCCAGCTGCTGGCGGATCTGGCGCCGGTCGCGGATGTGCGCACGGCGCTGGCCCACAAGCTCAAGCTAGGCCAGGCGATCCCCGGCTTTGGCCACGTGCTGTATCCCGGCGGCGACCCGCGCGGGCGGCTGCTGCTTGAGCTGGTCAGCGCGGCCTACCCCGCCGCCCCCACGGTGACGCTGGCGACAAGCCTGGTCAGCGCCGCCCGCGAGGTCCTGGGCGATCACCCGACGCTCGACCTGGGGCTGGCGGTGGTCAGCCGGGCGCTGCGGCTGCCGCCGGGCGGGGCGCTGGGCCTGTTTGCGCTCGGCCGCACCGTCGGCTGGATCGGCCACGCCCTGGAGCAGTACGCCGAGGATAAACTGATTCGCCCACGGGCGCGCTATGTTGGGGAGATGCCGAGGGGTTAGGGATTGCTGGGTCGAATCAGCGGCATTTCTGATGGCAGAAACGGTCTAGGACCAACCGCTGGGCTTGGATTATTTCTGCCATCGAAATACTGATAGAAGAGCGTCGCCGCCACGCAAATAATCAATCCCCACACAACAATGCTGAGGATCGGGCTGCGTTTCGGACTCGCACGTGGCGGTGGCGACTGATACATTGTGCTCCCTCGCGATTGTATTCCTACCCGCCAAAGTACTGAAACAGCAGCGTCGCCACAAAAATCAGCAGCAGCAGCAGCGCAATCAGGCGGATAATCGATCGACGCCGAGGACTCTCGGCTGGTGGCGGTGACTCGTACATTGCGATCTCCTTCTCAGCGTGGGTCCACCGCCAGGGCTGCCGGCGCCGGGGCGGGCTGCGGCAGTTTCGGCACCGCATCAAACAGATGCAGGCCCCACTGGGCCGCCGGGCCAATGCTGAGGGCGAAAATCAGTGTGCCGACCCCGGCCTGGCCGCCCATCAGCCAGCCGCACAGCAGCACCACCAGCTCAATCGCGGTGCGCACCCGGCGGACTGGCCAGCCCAAGCGGCGGCTGAGGATCATCATCAGGCTGTCGCGCGGCCCGGCGCCCATCTGCGCGCCAATGTAGGCGCCGGTCGCCAGCCCGCAGGCAACCATCGCCACCACATAGTAGCTGTAGGCCCAGACCAGGTTTGGCGCCGTCGGCACCAGCGGCAGGGTCAGATCGGTCACCAGGCCGATCAGCAGAATGTTGGAGATTGTCCCCCAGCCAAACCGTACCCGCGCCAGCATCAGCCCGCCCAGCAGCGCAAAGCCGACCAGCTGGCTGACCACGCCCACCGGGAATCCGCTCAGGCGGCTAATCCCCTGGTGGAACATATCCCACGGGCCAAGGCCCAGCTCACTGCGCAACATCAGTGTAATCGCAATGCCGTACAAACCCAGACCAATCATCAGCTGCACCCATTGGCGGGTTGAGCCACGTCGAAAGCCAGTCATAGCATTCCCAATCATCAAGCCAATCCACGCTGATTGGAAGCGAAACAATGAAGATGATCATACCTGCATATGACGGCGACATCCAGTGACAAAGTAGTGGCGTGTCCTAGGACAATGGTGTAGTGGCTAGTGATCAGTGGCTAGTGATCAGTCACACTGACCACTAATCACTAATCACTGATCACTGATCACTCGCATCCAGCCGCTCGTGGGCAAACGGCGGCAGATCGTCGAGCGACTCGATGCCGAAGAGGTGCAGAAACTGCGGGCTGGTGGCGTAGAGGATTGGGCGGCCCAGCGCCTCGGAGCGGCCGACCTCGTGGATGAGGTCGCGGGCCAGCAGCGAGCGCATCACGCCGCTGGAGTCGACCCCGCGGATCGCCTCGACCTGGGTGCGGGTCAGCGGCTGGCGGTAGGCCACAATCGCCAGCACCTCCAGCGCGGCGGCGGAGAGCCTGCTCGGCTGGGAGCCGCCCAGAAAGCGCTCGACCGTTGGGCCGGCCTCGGGGGCGCTGACCAACTGCAGGCGCCCGGCCAGCTCCTGGAGCCGAATCCCGCGCCCGGCAAACCGCTCGCGCAGCGCCGCCACAACGCCCGGCACCGCCTCGGGGGGCAGATCGAGCGCGCGGGCCAGCGTCGGATAGTCCAGCGGCTCGGTGGCGATAAACAGCACCGCCTCGGCCTGCAGCAGCAGATCATCGGCCAGCGGCGCGGACTCGGAGGAATTTAGGGTCGGCGGGGATGCCGCATCCTCGGCCGGCAGTTCTACGTCGGACCAGTCCGCGTCTGGCGCAGGCTGATCAGGTTCAGGGAGTGATACAGCTCGTTCAATCATAGTGTTACGCCGACCTAGCACGCGGCCCAGTAAAAAAACAAACAGCCCAAGGATACAACCGTGAGCTGTTTGACGCTTGTGTAGTAATTTCATTGTGTTCCTCTGCGCCAGTGCGTGGCTGAGGAACGAACCACGCTTCTAGCGCCCCTCGCCCGCGCACGGGGCGAGGGGTTGGGGGAGAGGGCGCCCAAGCTCAGGCCGACTCAGGAACACGGGCGCGAACCTCGATCCGGCCCAGGCCCAGGCGGCTAAGCATGATTTTGCGCTTCAGGGCCTGGATATTTTCGGTGTTCAAAATGCCCTTGGGGCAGTCCGAGGTGCAGTTGAAGATCGTGTGGCAGCGCCAGACGCCAGTCTCGGTGCCGACAATATCCAGCCGCGCCTTGACCGCCGTGTCGCGGGAGTCCTCAACAAAGCGATACGAGCGGGTCAGCGCCGCCGGGCCGTAGTACTCGCTGTTGGTCCACTGCACCGGGCAGGCCGATGAGCAGCAGCCACACTGAATACACGACGAGGGGCTGTCGATCTGCCTGGCATCGCTTGGGCTTTGCAGCCGCTCGGTGCCGTCGTCCGGCCGGGTCTGGTCGCTGATGAGGTAGGGCAGCATCACGGCATCTTTGGCAAAAAACGGGTCCCAATCAACCACCAGGTCGCGAATAACCGGGAAGCCGGGCAGCGGGTTGACCGAAACCTCGGAGCTGTTGAGCTCGGCGACGCGGGTGTTGCAGGCCAGTCGATTCCGGCCGTTGACCATCACGCCACACGAGCCACACATCGCCGAGCGGCACGAGCGCCGAAAAGCCAGCGTCCCATCCTGGTGGCCCTTGATCTGGTTCAGCGCATCGAGCACCGTGGTGGTGGGGGTGATGGCGACGGTATAGGTTTGAAATACCGGGGTGATCGCGCCATTAGCCTCATAGCGCGGCACCCGAATTTTAACATTCATAAAAAACTCCCATGAGCGAGTATCAAAAACATCCACGCTGAGTGACTAGGCAGCGACAGCCGCAAGCTGCTCGACGGCTGCGCTGGCGGCCACTTCGCTGATCTCCAGCATGTTCGCCACTTCGAGGGCCTCGACCAGCTCAGTGTTGAACAGGGTGCCTTTATCCTGCAAGGCCGTGCCGGCAAAGTCATTGCGCAGGACGCGCACGCGGCCGATCTGTTCGGTCAGCGCGTCGTAGTGGCGCTGGACACCGTTGCTGGCGCTCATCGAGCTCAGCAGCTGCTCGCGGACGGTGGCGGCTCGCCCGGTGCCCTTCTGGTTCAGCAGCGCTTTGATGGTGGTCTTGGCCGTCGCCAGGGCCTCGGCGGGAACGCTGAGGAACGATTTCTCGCCTAGCTGCTTGGCGATGGCTGCGCCAGCCCGGCGGCCAAACACCAGCGCGGCGGCCAGCTCATTGCCCGGCAGCGGGGCGGCGCCGTGGACGCCATTGTTGGCACACGCGCCAACGGCGTAGAATCGGCGGACATCAGCGACCCGGCCATTCACATCGGTTGGGATGCCGCCAAGGGTGGCGTGGGCGGTTGGCTGCACCGGGATCAGCGCATCAAACGGGTCCAGGCCCAGATAATCCTGGGCGAACTCGATCAGGTGCGGGAAGTGTTCGCGCACGTGCTGGGCCGGCAGATGGCGGACATCAAGCCAGACATGATCTTTGCCCGCCCCGACGCCACGGCCCGCCGCAATCTCGCTGGCGATCGCCCGGCTGACATCGGCCAGCGGGGCGCGCTCGGCCAGCGCGGAGTAGCCGCCCATAAAGCGCTCCTCGGCGCTGTTGAGCAGATAGCCGCCATCAAGCAAGGCCCGCTCGCTGATGACAAAGCCCAGATCGGCCAGGCCCAGCGGGTGGAACCCAACCTGATCAAGGCCCTTCAGCGCGATGCCGGCCCGGCTGGCAGCCGCCAGACCATCGCCGGTGGAGGACTGGGCATCGGAGGTGATGCCGAAGATCCGGCCATACGAGCCAGTGGCAAACACCGTGATCTTGGCGTTGAACACCTCAACCTCGCCGCTGCGGATATCCAGCGCGGTGATGCCACGGGCGGCGCCCTCTTCAACCAGCAGGCTCAGCAGGAACCACTCGGGGTAGATTTTGATGCCGTAGCGCACCAGCTCGCCGTACAGCGTGTGGAGAATCGCGTGGCCGGTGCGGTCGGCGGCATAGGCCAGCCGTGGGTTCGAGTGCCCGGCGCCGGCGACCTGGGCGATCCGGCCCTCGACTGTGCGGCTGAAGGGTGCGCCCATATGCTCCAGCTCATAGACCACCTGCGGGGCTTCGCCGCACAGCGCCGCCACCGCCGCCGCATCGCCGGTTCCGCCGCCGTAGGCCAGCGTATCGCCCATATGTGACTCGACGCTATCGGCGGTTGAGCGGTGCTGGCGTGATGGGGCGATAATGCCCTGCGCCGCCTGGAGCACATTGCCAAGCGCCGCCGCAACCCCGCCGCGCTCAATCACCGAGGGAGAGCGCACGGGATACAGCTTGCTCACCAGCGCAACATCAGCCTCCGGGGCCTGGCGTTTAATTTCAAGCGCGCAGCGCATCCCGGCGATGCCGCTGCCCACAATAACTACATCGTGTTGAATCACAAATAAAACTCCTCGTTGAAACGCAGCGGCCAAACAGTTTAGCCTGTTTGAGCTCCGCGCTCTGATGGTTAATTTTAGACAAGCGCCGCCAGAATATAAAAGCCATAGCCGGCAAAGCCAAGGCCAAGCAGCAAGAGCGCATAGCTGGCGAGTCGGCGCAGACCGGCGTGGGTCGTCCAGTCATAGATAATATTCCGCACCCCGTTCAGGCCGTGGAACAGCGCACAGACGAGCAGCAGCCCTTCATTCAGCGCATAGATAAATGGATAGACCTGATACGGGCGTTTAAGAATCTCAAACGTCAGCGGCGCGGCCGTGTCGAGGTGGCCGACGTAGGTGAAGTAGAGATGAACCGCCAGAAACAGCAACAGGCCATAGGAGGTCAGGCGCTGCAAAATCCACAGCAGCGTCCCGGCCCGCGGCGCGACGGGCACGGTTTGGGCGCGGCTTGTAACGCTCGAGACATTTCGCTGAACCATTGAATGATCCTTTCACGCGACTTAAGCCGCCAGATTACCGATAACTTTGATAAAAAGCAGCACAAAAATAATCACTGTGATCACAAACGAGAGCCAGAACGACGCTTTTTGAACTTTTAAGCCGATCCCTGCCTCAAAAAACAGAACGCGCAGGCCGGTCAGTGCGTGGAGCACCACCAGGGCCACCACCAGGGCATGGGTAATTTTCCAGAACGGCGTGTTGTAGCCGGCCATCGTGGCGTTGAATCCCTCCACGCCACCCCGGCGAACCGCGCCGAGCTGCCAGATATACACCAGAACATAGACCGTCAGCACGAATCCCGAGAAGCGGTGGAGAATCCGCGCCAGGTAGGACGTGCTGGTTTGGTACCGATCAAGCATCGTGCGAGTTGACACGAAACCTCCTTATAACAATCATCGATGATGGATCAAAAGAACACCGTGTCTGGCGCTGCGATCAGCGATATCTGAGCATCTGGGCGACCAGGATGGCGTGTTCTTCTTCGGTATTATAAAAGAATGGCGACACGCGCACATGGCCCGGCCGATGATCGACAATAATATTCTGGGCCGCCAGCTCGCTGACAATCTGGGCGTGGCTGGCGGTGCGGATCATTACGATCCCGGCGTGCTGCTGCGGATCGTCGACCATCGTCAGGGCGCAGTCGATCTCGCGCAGCCGCCCGACCAGGTCGGCGACAAGCTGCAGCTCGCGCTGGCGGATAGCGGCCACGCCATGCTCAAGGATCAGCTGAATCCCGGCGTGGGCGGCGTAGACGGCGGCCAGCGCCGGGGTGCCAATCTCAAAGCGCCGGGCATCGGGGGCGTAGCTGAAGCTGGCCACATCGAAGGCGAACTGGCGCTCGTGGGCGAACCAGCCGGTCACCGTCGGCTCCAGTTGCGCCACCAGCTCCGGGCGCACGTACAGCTCAACAATCCCGGTGCCGCCGAGCAGCCACTTCAGGCCGCCGCTGAGATAGAAATCCACGTCGTCGGCGGCCACATCGACCGGAATCTGCCCGGCCGCCTGATAGCCGTCGATCAGACACAGCGCCCCTTTGGCGTGGGCCAGCGCGGCGATCTCGCGGGCCGGCTGGATGGTGCCGCTGGCGAAGAAGACGTGCGAGGTGGCGACCAGGGCGGTGCGCTCATCGATGGCGGCGGCATAGCGCTCCAGCGGCACAGAAATGCCGTCATCGGACGGCAGCATCACAACTTCGACATCAGGCCGGGCCAGCCACTGATAGGGAATCGTCGGAAAGTCCAGCGCGGTGGTGATAATTTTGGGCCGCTGCGTATAGTCAAGGGCGCTGCCGATCGTCGAGAGCGCCACCCCAACGCTGGGGGCCAGGGCCACCGATCCCGGCGCGGCGTTGAACAGCCGCTCGGTGGCGGCGCGCAGGGCGGCACATTCAGCGAGCCAGATTGTATACCAGGCCGCTGCGCCATACTCTTCCCACAGGTCGAGGTGCCGATTGACGGCAGCGCGCACCTGAGTGCTAAGTGCGCCCAGGGAACAGGTATTGAGGTAAATTTTACGGCCCAGCGTCGGGAAATCGGCGCGAGTCCGGAGCCAATCAACTGGCGTTGGAGCGTCCATTCAGACCTCGAAATACACCTGAGAACAGCGGGGATTATAGCGCAGAATGAGGGCAGTGTCGAACGAAAAGCCGTCAACAAAAAGCAAAACGTGGGCGATCAGGATGATCACCCACGTTTTGCTTTGGCGTATTCTAGTCCGCAAAACTTATTCTTTGGCCTGATACATCAGCCAGCCGCCAGCGGTCATCGCGGCCATCGCCAGCATCGCCAAATAGAAGCCCCAGCCAAAGCCGACATCTACAAGACCGCCCACGTCATCAGGTCTCGCGATCAGGGCACCCAGCAGCGCTACGACGAAAACGCCGGCCGCGCCAAACAGCGCGATCTGGCCCTCTGAGAGCGGAATTGCCGGCACGAGATCGCGCAGACGCCGACCGAACAGCGGGAGGGCCATTGCCACCAGCAGCGCGATGAGGACCAGGAAGGCCAGGAACGGCAATCCCCGCAGACCACTGCCGCTTTCACTAATGATGCCCGCAGATACTGTGTACCAGGGCATAAAGAACATTAGGAAGCTTACCAGTCCAGCGCCAAGCACCAGCTTGCGGCCAAGCGAAAAGCCCTGGAAGCCAGCCGAGATATTTTGTACCGATGGAACCTGGTAGCCCTGCCCATAGGCCTGGGGCGGCTGCTGGTAGCCCTGGGGCGGTGGCTGGTAGCCCTGGGGTGGCTGCTGATAGCCGCCCTGCTGCGGTGGCTGCTGATAGCCGCCCTGCTGCGGTGGCTGCTGATTGGGATCCTGCGGGGGTGGGCCGTAACTCATGGTATACCTCCATCACAAAACAAAAGGAGTATGCGGTGGAACAATGAATGTGGGTTGCTATGCCAACTCTACACGAGCGACCTGAAGAAGTCAATGGGATATTAAAAGCATACGGGCGACCCTCGTTGGAGGATCGCCCGTGGAGCTGCCGAAATGCCCACCCCGAGAACTTCGGCAGCTCGCCCTGATTAGGCGCTGCGGCGGCGCAGGACGGTGCCAGCTGCGACAGCGAACAGGCCCAGCGCCAGGATGGCGACGAATGGCAGGCTGTCGCCAGCGCCGGTCACCGGCAGGTTGCCGGGAGCTGGGGCTGGGGCGGGAGCTGGGGCAGCGGCGCCAGCCTTAGCATCAACCGTGATCTCCGGGGTCAGGCTGGCGAGCAGGCCAGTTGCCCAGGCGGTATACACGGTGCCGGCCTCCAGATTCACGCCGGGGATTGCTTTGACCACGGTGTCGCTGCCGGCGGGGGTTACTTCAAGGTCATAGGTGCCGGCATCAACCGGGGTGTAGTCGCCGGTGCCTTTGAAGGCGACGTTGGAGAACAGGACAGGGCCACCCTTGACCCGAATGTCAACGGCCGGGGCGTCGGGCGAGGCGTGGACAAAGCGTACATGGGCCTTGCCTGCGGCCGGGGCGGCGTTGTTATCGGCCAGAACCAGCGGCTCGATGCTGGCGACGACGTTGGCGGCTGCCACGGTGTAGTCCTTGCCGGCCATCAGGTCGGCGGTGGCATCGATAACGGCCTTGGTCAGATCGGTCTCACCGGCCACCACAACCTGCAATTTGTATGAGCCAGCTGGAACGCTGAGGTAATCGCTAGCGGCAAAGAATGATACGTTGCTCAATACTTTGTTTCCGTTGGCATAGACATCAACTGCCGGAGCATCCGGTGAGGCGTGAATGACCCGCAGTCGAGCGTTGCCCGATTGTGCGCTGGCTGTGCCAAATAGTCCGACTGCTACGACAAATGCCAATACCGCCGACATGTACTTCCGCATGATGAACTCCTCCTATAAAAGGTAGATATATGGGTCTATCTGCTGATTTATATCAGCACAGGGGATAATAAAATTATGTCGATGTAAATGTGCGAGTACAAGATAGTATCCATTGCTCTTCGCTATCTTGTCTTCTGTCCTATGTTACGGGCGATGAGATTGGTTGGATTTAGACCAGAGAGCCATTTTTAAGACAGTGGTAAATCTCATATTCGCTTAATCTTTCGGCTCATTCGACTCAAATAGTACTACGTGACAGATGCTGGGTTGGATGGATTGAAAAACAATTATATCCGTGTTGATAGTCATATCCGTGTCTATTGATTGTTACGGGAGGAGGAGGAGGATGGATGTATCGGGCAAGCAAAATCCCCACTCTCGAATGAAGAGTGAGGATTTGCCGGATGCCGATCAGCTGGTAGAAAGCTACTCGGCGTTGTCGATCTGGGCGCGCTGCAGACCGCCGCTATAGTCGACGTAGAGCGATTTCCACTCGGTGTAGGTATCCAGCACCTGGGTGCCGCCCTCGCGCTTGCCATTGCCGGTGCCTTTGGTCCCGCCAAACGGCAGGTGAATCTCGGCGCCAATCGTAGGGGCGTTGACATACACAATCCCAGTATACAGGTCGCGCATCGCCATAAAGGCATTGTTCACATTGCGAGTGTAGATCGCCGACGACAGGCCGTAGGGCACATCATTGGCGACATCGATGGCCTCTTCCAGGCTATCGACCGGGATGATCGAGACCACCGGGCCGAAGATCTCCTCCTGGGCGATCCGCATGGTCCGCTTGACCTCGCCGAAGATCGTGGGCTGGTGGAAGAAGCCGTGGGCCAGGTCGCCCTCGCTGAGCCGTTCGCCGCCCAGGACGAGCTGCGCACCCTCGTCACGGCCAATCCCGACATACTTCTGCACCACGCCCAGCTGGCCCTCGTTGATCGAGGGGCCCATCTGCATGCCCTCCTGCAGGCCGTTGCCAACCCGGATCTGGCGGGTCTCGGCCTGCATGCGCTCGGTCAGCTCAGCGGCAATTTTGCGGTGGGCGATAACCCGCGAGGTGGCCGTGCAGCGCTGTCCCGAGGTGCCAAACGCGCCCCAGACTGCGCCAGCCAGCACCAGGTCAAGGTCGGCGTCGTCCATGACGATCATCGGGTTTTTGCCGCCCATCTCCAGCGAGAGGTGCTTGAACTGCTCGGCGCACAGCTTCGAGACATGCTTGCCGACCTCGGTCGAGCCGGTGAACGACACCACTTTGACATCGGGGTGGATGACCAGCGGCTCGCCGGCGCTCGGGCCGTACCCGGAGACAATATTCACCACGCCCTTGGGCAGGCCGGCATCGATCAGCGCCTGGACCAGGTTGTAGGTCGAGAGCGGCGTATCCTCGGCGGGCTTGATCACCACCGTGTTGCCACAGATCAGCGCCGGGAAGATTTTCCACGAAGGAATGGCCATCGGGAAGTTCCATGGCGCGATCAGGCCACACACGCCCAGGGGCTGGCGCACGCTCATCTGGAACTTGTTGGGCAGCTCCGATGGCGTCGTGACACCGTGGAGGCGGCGGCCCTCGCCAGCCATATAGAAGCCCATGTCGATGGCCTCCTGCACATCGCCACGGGTCTCAGCCAGAACTTTGCCCATCTCGCGGGTCATATCCTGGGCATACTCCTCTTTGCGCTGCTGCAAAATCTGGCTGGCGCGAAAGATGATCTCGCCCCGTTTTGGCGCCGGGGTCAGGCGCCAGGCGTTGTAAGCGGCGCTGGCGGCGGCCACCGCATCATTAATATCATCAGCGCCTGAGTCGGGAAACAGCCCGACGACATCGCGGGTATCAGCAGGATTACGGTTTTCGAACGTTTTACCCGAACGAGCGGCGACCCATTCGCCACCAATATAGTTCAAGTAGGTCTTGGGGTCGGACATCATTGGCCTCCTAAAGTCACAGTGTCGGTTAGCAAAGCGCATCAATTCGCCTTGACCTCGCCTATGATAACACCAACTGCCGATTGGACTGGCAGATCGCGATCATCAATTGCCTGCAACAATCGATACGACGGCGACGTCCTATGCAACAGAAGCGACACAATGTTGCAAACGATAATGATAAGGAGCATACAATGCAAAACGGACGTTTGACGCGCTCACGCAATGAGCAGATGATTGGTGGAGTTTGTGCAGGCCTGGCGAAATATTTCGCCACCGATATCACGCTGGTGCGCCTGGGCTTTGTCCTGCTGACCGTGCTTGGGGTTGGGGCAACCATTCCGCTGTACATTATTCTATGGCTGGTCCTGCCGCTGGAAGGCTCGCCGCAAATTGCCGGGCAGGCAACCTTCAAAACCGGCCTGGAAGAGATGAAAACCCAGGCCCAGACGCTGATCAGCCGGGTCAAAGGCGACGGCCAGCAGCCCGCCAGCAGCTGGCAGTTCGACCCCTACACCGGCCAGCCAATTGTCCAGCCACCGGTCGTTGAGCAGCAGAAGCCACGCTTCGACCCCTACACCGGCCAGCCGCTGGATCAGTAACTCGCGCTAAAACAGGCAGGCCGCTCAATGTATGTTGAGCGGCCTGCCTGTTTTTAGGGCTTGTGGTACGCCCTATTTGAAATGGTGTTTGCTCTGCTCGTTGGGTGATTTCGGGCTGGCTTGCTGAGCGCGAATAGCTTCCAGCCCGCGGCTCAGCACCTGCAGAGCCTCAGAATGAATGTAATACGCGCTGGCCTGTCCATCGTGTTGACATTCAATCAGACCAGCGTTGATTAAGACCCGCAGGTGTTCGGAGATGGTTGATTGAGCGCGATCGGTGCGCAGCACAATATCATTACAAATACAACCTGGGTGTCCGGCGATATACTTGACAATGCCCACCCGTAGCGGGTGCCCGAGTGCATGACAGAGCTTGGCGATCTGCTGTTCGTGGTCATCAATGCGGATCGTCTCCATTGGCGAGCCTCCACGATGCGAAAGATTCCGATTAAACACACAGGGGTACGGTTCTAGACCGTACCCCTGGCGTTACGCACAATGCCTGATCTCAGTTATTCGAGGTACGAGCGCAATTTACGCCCACCATAGGCTGGGTGGCGCAGCTTGCGGAGAACTTTCGATTCGATCTGGCGAATTCGCTCGCGGGTGATGCCGAACTCCTTGCCGACCTCTTCGAGCGTTCGATATTTGCCATCGCCCAAGCCATAGCGCAGCTCGATAATTCGCCGTTCGCGTTCATCAAGCTTGCACAAGACTTCATCAAGCTGTTCGCGGAGCAAGTGTTCGGTGGCATGTTCCAGGGGCGCCGCCGAGTGTTCGTCCTCGATAAAGTCGCCCAGAACACTGTCGCCCTCGGTGCCAACCGGAGTCTCCAGCGAGACCGGCTGCCGAGCCACCTCCAGCACGCGCCGGACCTTCTCGGCGGGAATGCCGAGCGCCTCGCCAATTTCATCGGGCGTTGGGTCGCGCTCCAGCGTCTGCTGAAGCTTGTGGGCGGTCCGCTTAACCCGGTTGATCGTCTCGCCGACATGGACAGGCAGGCGAATGGTGCGGCTATGGTCCGAGATCGCCCGCGTGATGGCCTGACGAATCCACCAGGTGGCGTAGGTTGAGAACTTATAGCCCTTGTGATAGTCGAATTTCTCGGTTGCCCGCATCAGGCCAATATTGCCCTCCTGGATCAGATCCAGGAACGACAGCCCGCGCCCAACATACTTTTTGGCGATTGACACCACCAGGCGGAGATTAGCCTGAATCAGGTGTTGGCGAGCGGCCTGGCTTTCGAGCACCCATTGCTGGAGCTTGGCTTTTTCGTCGAGCGTATACTCGTGGTGGCTGAGGCGATAGCCGGCCCGCTCTCCACGCTCTAATTGTTTAGCAAGGATGGTTTCTTCCTGGGCAGTCAGTAGGTGAACACGACCGATCTCACGGAGATACATTCGCACTGGATCATCCAGGTTGACCCCTTCGCGGGTCAGCGCACGTTCCAAATCATCGTCCTCAACGTCGCGGGGCCGCAAGGTTACGGCTGCGGTCGGTGGCTCCTCTAAAATGGGGATGTCTTCGGCCTGGCACCGGGCACATAGTTCATCGAACATGCCGGAATTTTTGTCTGAGGCGGGTATGTACAGGAGCACCTGTTCGTGGGTCAGATAGTGGTGTTGACGACCTGCTACCATTAAAACTTCGAGTATGTCTTTCAAGGAAGCACCGACTTTCTAGACTAGGAAAGCCTAATGATTGTCTACTATATCACGAAACAATTTGTGATTCAAGACCCAGTTTTACCACGCTAGGCCATATAGTTACCATAATAGCAACCTGACAATCACTTGACAATCCATCGCTCAGACGATGCGGCGGCGAATGCCCCACCAGGCGCCGCCGCCAAACAGCAGCCCATAGATCAGCAGCATGATGCCGGACTGGAGCAAGCTGGGGAAGGAGAAGCCGAACTGCCCAAAGGCCCGTCCAACATCGAGGTTAAACGCCTGGCGAGTCAGGTCGGTCCAGGCGCCAACGCTCTGGGCCAGGGTGAAGTTGTAGATGCGCTCGCCAAAGCTGCCGAGCATGCGAAAGATCGAGGCCACGCCGAAGCCGATCTCAAACAGCCAGTACCCAATGCTGCCGGCAATTCCCGCGACCACCCCGCGCCCAAGCACCGCCCAGCAGGTCGCCAGCGCCAGATAGGGCAGCAGGCCGACCCAGGCGATCAGCAGGCCGCGCAGAACCAGCGTGAGATCGGCCAGGGCGATCGATTGAGGCAGATCCAGCAGCGCGCCAGCCAGCAGCGCACAGCCAGCGCCCAGCGGCACGCTGACGATCACCCAGATGGCGGCCAGCAGCGCCAGGGCGCTAAACTTGGCTAGCAGGTAGCGTCCGCGCCCAGGCTGGCGGGCCAACAGCGTGCGGGTGATGCCCCAGGTGTAGTCGCCGCCGACAAAGGCCCCGGCAATAATCATCAGCAGCAGCCCACCGATGCCGTTGATCTGGCCGAAGATCGTGGCAAAGGCGAAGGGCAGCCGCACGGTCTGCTCCAGCGCCAGTGCCGCCTCCGGGTTCAGGGCGTTGCCCAGCTGCGGGGCGATGCGCAGCAGCCCGACCGGCGCAAAGAACTGCAGCAGCAGCAGCGCCACATAGATCGCAAACATCACCTTGACCAGCGGGCGCTTCCGCAGGGCCAGAAATTGAACTGAGATTGCAGCAAGCATTGGCAAAACTCACACGGGGATCTTTTGATCCACGAAGGGCGCGAAGGTTCACGAAGGCGGCTTCGACAGGCTCAGCCAGCGGGAGCAGCCGATTCGTCCACGAAGGGCACAAAGGCCACGAAGATGATTTAATCATGCGGGCCACGAAAAATTTTCTAGCTTCGACCGAATCAGCCTGCGGGATGATTTGGCGCGATCTGGTTGAGGAAGAACTCTTCCAGCGATGGCGCGGCGGGCCGTAGCTCGGCCACCGCCACCGCGTGCTCAACCAGATAGCGGTTGAGCACGGCGGCACGCTCGGCAGGCACGAGGGCATCGATCATGCCCTCGACAATGCGCGCTTTGGTACCACCGTTCCAGGCCCGGATGAGCCTAATCGCCGCCTCGGTCGCGGCCTCGTCGCCAACTCGCAGCAGTAGCCGCCCGCCAGCGCCAAGCAGATCGGCGACCGCGCCCTGGGCGACACAGCGCCCGGCGTTCAGCAGCGCGACGTGATCGCAGATGTGCTGCACTTCGGCCAGCTGGTGCGACGAGAAAATAATGCTGCATCCACTGTTGGCCAGATCCTTGAGCATGGCCCGCAGCTCGACCACGCCGCGCGGGTCAAGCCCGACGGTTGGCTCGTCCAGAATCAGCAGGCGCGGGCTGCCGAGCAGGGCGGCGGTGATGCCGAGGCGCTGGCGCATGCCCTGGGAGAACGTGCCGACCGGCTGGCCGCCAACATCGCCCAGTCCGGCCGTCACCAGGCGCTGGGCCAGATCGCCGGTGGACAGCCCGGCGTGACCAGCGACGATCCGCAGATTATCCAGGGCCGAGAGGTAGGGATAGAACGCCGGAGTTTCGATCAGCGCGCCGACCGAGCGCAGGGCGGCCCTGGGCTGGCGCCAGACATCGACGCCGTCGATGGTGATGCGCCCGGCGTCGGGCCTGACGAGATGGAGGATCATCGCCAGCGTGGTGGTTTTGCCAGCGCCATTCGGCCCGAGCAGGCCAAAGATCGTACCCGACTCAACCGTCAGGGTCAGATCGTTGACCACGGCGCGGGGGCCGTAGCGTTTGGTGAGCTGTTCGAGCACAAGCATAGCGCGTCCCTGCATCTTCAATCACTGGGCGCTATTATACAGGGCGGCGCGGCTACTTACCATTCTCGGCATCCAAATTCTGGCAGGTGCGGGCAATTGCCTGGGCCGAGTACAGAGACCCGCCGCCGGCCACGAGTAATGTTATTATTTGGATACGTATTGTTGGAGAGAGACCATGTCGAGCCGTTTGATCGAGCCTGTGCTGGCTCAGCCATCGCGCAACCCGACCGCCTGTGCGGTGTGCGGGCAGGTGCTGCGCGGCATCTACTACTATCTGCCCGATCGGCCCGAGTGCTACTGCGAGCGCTGTATGACGACGCTGCCGCGCTGCACCAGCTGTGCGGCCCCGGTTGGCGCCGACGGCTGGACCCTGCACGATGGCCGGGTGCAGTGCGCCACCTGCCATCGCAGCGCGATCTACGATGTCGCCGAGGCCAATCGCCTGTTTGCCAAGACCATCCAGGCGCTAGAGCAGTACCCCGGCCTGCATCTCCAGGTTGGCGCGGCCTTTCGGCTGGTCGATGCGCCGACCCTCTACCGGCTGGCGCGCGAGGGCGGGATTGAGGCCGGCGAGAATCAGCACACGCTGGGCCTATATCATCGCCAGGGCCGTCTGCGAGTGGTCTACGTGTTGTATGGGCTGCCCAAGCTGCTGTTTCGCGAGGTGATTGCGCACGAGTATGCCCACGTCTGGCAGGGCGAGCACTGTCCGCTGCTCAGCGACCACGACTGGCGCGAGGGCTCCGCCGAGTGGGTGGCCTACCACCATCTGCTGCACCTCGGGGCCAGCAAGGCTGCACAGCGTCTGCGCACCAACGACCACCCGTACCGCGCCGGCCTGGATAAGTGCCTGGCCCTGGAGGCGCAGGTCGGGATCGCCGGGGTGCTCAAGGCGCTGCGGGGGATGGAGTGATTCGGGATCGGGGATTGGGGATCAGCTTTGATTCGTCCACGAAGGGTCACGAAGATAGATTCTATGCTCCAGCTTTGGCTAAATCGCGAGTGAACCATGCATCAGGCCCGACATTACATAGTCTTTATGCGGGTACCTGCGGTTGGCCTGGCCTTCACGGATAATTCTTCGTGGCCTTCGTGGATCAGCGTAGCTACTCAGGCAGCTCCTGGCTGAGCCACTGCGTGCCCGCCGCAGTGATGCAGTAGGCCCCAAAGCGGTGGCCGGGCGCCGGGGTGAACTTGACCAGGCCGCAGGCGGCCAGCGCCTCCAGCGCCGTGGCAAGATGCTCGGTCAGCACCCGCTTGCGCAGCTCAAGCCGGGCCACGATCCCAAAATAGCCAATCGGGTGCGTAATCCGGCTGAGAATTTTGAGCACCCGCAGCTGGCTGGCTGTCAGCTCAATGGTCATTTCGCCACCATCGCCCATGGCACCCGCTCCGCCATACACCATCCGCCCATATCAGCGCATATGTTCCAATATCTTATTGTACCGCATCAGGCTGGGCTAAAGAGGACGTGTTCAGCCAGATTGGCTGAGCACGTCTTTAGTAACGATGCGATTTTCAACGAACGAATATACCACATTGGAATGCGCCAACCCCTAACCCAAAGTCCAGGTCTCGCGGCGCCAGCGGTAGGGCAGCTCGATCAACGTGCCCGGCGCGGTGGCGGACGCGAGCAGATCAAGGGCGTGGCGGATCATCGTGTGCTGTTGGGCGATGTTGCCTGGCTCGCCGAGCGGGTGGCCAAATGGCCAGCGGACGCTGAGGCCACGGGGAATGCCAATCTGCTCCGCGATTTCGTGCAGCAGAAACACCGTCAC
>JACCRK010000249.1 GCA_013813565.1 Herpetosiphonaceae bacterium | reverse complement strand
GGCGTGGGCCACCCCGCCAGCCGCCGCAATCTCAGAGGCCAGCGCCTGGAGCGGCGCGGCGCGGCGGGCCAGCAGCACCACCTGGGCGCCCTTGCGGGCCAGCGCGGCCGCTGTCGCCGCGCCGATCCCGCTCGATGCGCCGGTCACCACCACAATTGTCTGCTGAAGTTTCATCGTTCCTCAATTTGTCCACGAAGCGCACCGCTGGGGTTACGGTAGGGTATCCATTGTTTCACAGATACGCCCTTAGGATCTGTTCTTCCCCGCTCCACTGGCATTGGAGCGGCACCCCGGCAAAGCCCAGGGGCGAGTTTAGCTCTCAGCTCACCGCTTTCTTTATGAGCGCGGCGATCCGCTCCTCTTCGGCGGCGGTCAACGCCATCAGCGCGAAGGCGGTCGGCCACATGGCGCCGTCGTCGAGGTTGGCGGGATCGCTGAAGCCGAGCGTTGCGTAGCGCGTGTTGAACTTCTCGGCGCTTTGGAAGAAGCAGACGATCTTGCCGTCTTTGGCATACGCAGGCATCCCGTACCATGTTCTCGGCGCGAGATCCGGCGCGCTGGCTGTGATGATCTCATGGATCCGCTGGGCCATGGCGCGCTCTGACTCTTGCATCTCGGCGATCTTCGCAAGCACGTCGCGCTCGCCTTCCTCGCGGTTTTTGTTCGCACGCGCTTCCGCCTTCAGCTCTTTGGCGCGCTCCTTCATCGCGGCGCGCTCATCGGCGGTGAATCCCTGGGCGTCCTTCTTTTCAGGTTGGGCCATTGAAATCTCCTTGGGCTATTCTAAGCGGCGCCACCTCACGTGGCAGATTAATCGCGGGGCATGTCTAGCTATCTTCACTCACGGTTAGTATCCCTGCGGCAGCGGCTCGCCGGTCTCCAGCAGCGTCTTCATATTGCTGAGGATCCACGTCCAGCCGCCGGTCTGCAAGCCCGTGTAGGTGGCAGTCTCGCCCTGGAAATCCTCATGGACGACGGTGACCTTGGTGATGCCGCCGGGCATCGACTCCAGCTCCCAGGTTACCTTCGTGGGGGCGTCTTCGTTCATCGGGGGCCAGAGAGAGTGGTAGGTATGGATCAGCCGGTTCGGCGGGTCGGAGGCGAGGACCGCCCCTTCGACAATCGGCGCACCGTTCGGCATATGGTAGGTGAAGGGTGAGCCGACGGTGAGGTCGGTGGTAAGCGTGCTGCCGTAGTAGTAGCGCGAGGTAAACTCCGGCGTGGTGATCGCCTGCCACACCCGCTCCTGCGGCGCCCTGATGATGATCTGATACACGAGCCTGGGCTTCGAATCTGGGGACATGCCATTTCCTCCTTCAAGTGCGGCTTTAAGATCGGCGAGCGCGCTCGCTCGCACGGCCGCGTATTTGTTGAGCCAGCGGTCGGAGATGAGCTGGATTGGAACCGGGTTGAGGTAGTGGAGTTTCTCGCGGCCCACTTTGCGCGTGGCGATCAGCCCGGCCGTTTCCAGCACGCGCAGGTGCTTCATCACCCCGAAGCGCGTGATCGGGAGCTGCGACTCCAGCTGTGTCAGGGTGCGGCCGTCCCGCTCGAAGAGAAGGTCAAGCAGCCGCCGGCGGGTTGGGTCGGCGAGGGCGCGAAAGACTGATTCGTATTCCATATCCATTGCTATATTATATGTGACTCAATGGTCACATGTCAAGCGGGTATTGCAGGCACCTGGGGGTTCTGGACCTCCTAAAATGTAGTTTGTGGAGGGATTGGTGCGTGCTGATAGTATCCCACGTGGGTTCAGAATCGAGAATGCATAATCCCTGAGTGAATGCTCTATCCGAGATGCTGCCCGAGCACCGCCTGGGCGGTCTGCTGGATGGCCGCCTGAAGTTCGGGCGGCTCGACGACCCTGGCGTGGGCGCCCAGCCCAAACACCAGCATGATCGCCAGATCGTGCGACTCAAGGTGAATTCGCACGCTGACCCAGCCGTCCGCGTCGGGTGCGCTCGGCGGCTGGTAGCGTCCGGGGACGATCTGCTGGAGGAAGCTCAGCCGATCGGCGTCCATGCGCAGGGTAAAGCTATAGTCGGCCTGGATCGCGCCAAAGCGCCGCAGCTGCTCCTGCCAGTGGGTCGGCAGATCAAAATCCTGGCGCCGCTGGTAGGAGGTGTCGAGCAGGGTAACCTGGCGAAAGCGCGAGACGCGGTAGGTGCGCAGCTCGCCGGCACGGGCGGCGATCAGATACCAGATGCTTGATTTCGCGACCAGGCTGTAGGGCTCCAGGGTTCGCTCAACTACCGCGCCGTCGTGGCGCTCGTACACCGCCAGCACACAGCGATCGGTGTGCACCGCCTGCTGTAGCTGGTCCCACCATGCCAGGGATTGGGCATCGCGCCACCACCAGGTCGGGTCGATCAGGATGCGCTGGCGGATGTGCTCGACCGAGGACTGCTGGGCCAGCGGCAGGGCCGCCAGGAGCTTGAGCATGGTCTGATCGGACGCCTCAAGCCCCACCTCGCGCAGCAGCGGCGCGTTGGCGTTGACAACGAGTGCGCGGATCTCGCGCTCCTGGAGACCGGCCAGCGTTGTGCGGTAGCTCTCATCAAGTGCGATGCCCCCGCCGTGCCCGCCATCGGCATAGATTGGTACTCCCGCCGCCGACAGCGCATCAATATCGCGCAGGATGGTGCGCCGGGAAACCTCCAGCCGCTCAGCCAGCGCCTGCGCCGTCATCTTCCCGCGTGTCTGCAGCAGCATAATCATCGTCAGCAGCCGATCCGCTCGCATCGTCGCCTCCCGCCCGATCTCGTTGACTTGGGTGACACTAGATGTCATCCAAGTCAGTGTAGCATAGCGCTATAGGTGAAACAAGCAGTCAGGAGCAACTGATGACACACACCACAAGCGGCTATCTGGAGCTGGGCGACGGCAAGATCTACTACGAGACGGCGGGGGCGGGCGACCCGGTGGTATTCTGCCACGCCGGGTTCGTCGACAGCGGGATGTGGGATGGCCAGTGGGCAGCGTTCAGCGAGCGCTACCGGGTGGTGCGCTTTGATCTGCGCGGCTATGGCCGATCCGACCTGCCTGACGGCCCGATCAGCCGTCGCGCCGATCTGCTGCAGCTGCTGGAGCATCTCGCTATTGGCCAGGCGACCCTGGTGGGCTGCTCGCTGGGTGGCGAGATCGCGCTCGACCTTGCCCTGGAGCGCCCGGACATAGTGGCGGCGCTGATTCTGGTCTCCACCGTTCCGAGCGGCTTTGCGCTGCAGGGCGAGCCACCGCGCTATCTGCTGGAGATGATGGGCGCGATCGGCGCGGGCGATCGCGAACGGGCCGCCGAGCTACAAACCCGCATCTGGATCGACGGCTCTTTTCGCGAGCCAGCGCAGGTCGATCAGCAGGTGCGCCAGCGTGCGCTCGCCATGAGCCGCGTCCCGCTGGCCCACAATACTCTGATGGCCATCGACTCTCAGCCGCTCAGCCCGCTGGAGCCGCCGGCGGCAGACCGGCTCGCTGCGGTGGGCGCGCCCACGCTGATCGTCGTGGGCGCGCTTGACGACCAGGAGATTCAGCGGGCCGCTGGCGTGATGGAGGCAGCAATCCCGCACGCCAGCCAGACGATCATCCCTAGCTGCGCCCATATGCCGCCCATGGAACGGCCGGCAGACTTCAATCGCGCGGCGCTGGAGTTCCTGGCGCTGCGCCAACGGGCTCGCGGTTAGGGGATTGGCCGCATCAGCTCTTCCGTCCTGAGCCATGAATGTCACGAAACAAAGGGCAGCTGGGAATCGATCGATTCCCAGCTGCCCTTTGTTTCATTAGCTGCTTTGTGGCCTGCTTGGATGCGCAAACGCTACGGAAACTGCACCCAGATCGGCCAGGACCCATTAGCAATGCGTTCCGGCTCGCCACCCTCGGCGATGTTCCAGGCATAGATGACCGGAAAGTCGATGAAATCCTGCCCCTCCTGGACCTCGCAGAAGTAGCGCTGGAACCCAAAGGCCAGCTGTGTGCCGCTGGCGTCCCAGCTCAGGCCCTGAATGTACTGGCCGCCGTTGTCTTGAAATTCGGTAAACGCCGCCACTGGCGACTCCTGGTCGTTGGTGGTGCGCGTGTAGATGTTCTCGATGCTTGAGCAGGCGCTGACGTGGGCGCCCTCGGTGTAGGCCAGCACATCGCCGGAGCCGTTGAACGCGAAATTGCCAACCCCATTGCCGCCGACATCGGTGAACGCCACCGGATCGCCACAGCCCTCAAAGCGCTGCGAGCAGCCGGCGCTCCCGCCTGCGCTGGGGATAACCCACCACTGCATGCCGTTGCCGCTCGCCCCCAGGTTCTGGCTCTGCCCGGCGTAGAAATAGATGCGTGAGCCGTCCGGCGAAAGATGGGCCTCGTCGATATACCAGACGTTCTCGCCCTCGCTGGGCAGCTCGGTGATCTGGGTGGTTTCGCCGCTGTCCAGGTTGTAGGTGAAGATATCGCTGTCGGTGACAAAAATAATCGTGCTGCCATCCGCTGACCAGTCGGCGGCGTAGCCCGGCAGATTCGCCAGCGGCCCGGCCTCGTCCTCGCGCTCGGTATCATAGACTATCAGCAACGGGTCGCCGCTCTCGCTGAGCACGTTGGCGATAAAGCGGCTGCCATCGGGCGAGAAGCGCGGGTTGCTCATCCCGCCGTAGCTGGAAATCAGGGTGCCATCGTTGCGCGCAATATACAGGCTGATATCTTCTATACCGCCGACGCCGGCGGTATAGGCCAGGTAGCTGCCGCTCGGATTGGCGACCAGGCTGATGATTCGTTCACTTTCGCCGAGGAAAATCTCGATCGGCTGCTCGTCCGAGCCATCGGGGTTGACGCTGGCCAGGGTGGCGCCCTCGGATCCCTCGGGCTTGATGAAGAGGATCCGCCCGGCCGGCGGCGGCAGATCCTCGATGATCGACTGGGCCTGATCGCTGAACAGCAGCTCCCAGGTGCCTTCCCCGACGACGCCATCCTGCTCCAAAACGTTGATCGCCTGAAACAGCTCCACGCTCGCCTGGGTGCGCGGGCCAAAGATCCCATCGGCGCCATCGCTCGCCAGGTAGCCCAGGTCGATCAGCCGCTGCTGGACGGCCTTCACATCATCGCCGACGAGCCGCGGGTCGGCCAGCAGCAGCAGCCGGCTGAACAATGGAGTATCGGTGGCTGGCGCGGCGGTTGGCTGGTCGGCGGCCGTCGCCAGGGCGGTTGGCTGGTCGGCGGCCGTCGCCAGGGCGGTTGGCTGGTCGGCGGCCTCAGTTGGGCTGGCGGGCGCCGTGGTGGCGCGGCTGGGCAGATTCGACTCGGCGGTTGGCGGCGGCGTAATCGTGGGCTGCGCCGATCCAGTGCCACCAGCGCTGCACCCGGCGAGCAGCAGCAAACCACCAACCAGCATCAGCCAGCGTCGCAATGAAAAGTGCATCTGTTCCTCCTTCATGAAATCCGATCAACAGGTGACTATTGTATGCCAGGGCATTGGCCAAAACCAGTTAAAACCCACCCCAGACAGAAACTGCTGTCTGGGGTGGGTTGGTGGATTAGGCGTTGTCTACCATCGATCAAATATCCGGCGTCGCAAGCCCATGCATGCCCAGGATCAGCGAGATCTCGCCGCCATGATGCAGATCGTGCTCCAGCACATGGTAGATCACCCAGCTGCGCGAGACATCGAACACCTGGCCATCCCACTCATCCGGGAAGGTCTTGGCGCAGTCGTCGGGTGTCCAGCGCTGCAAGCGGGCTTCGATGAAGGCCCACGTCGCATCGAGGCCGCCGACCAGCTCCGCCGCGCTGCGGGCTGGCGATTCACGCTGGCCCCACTCCATGTAGGCGCTCATCGCGTCGTCGGCATCCTGGAGGGTGCCGCTGAACCACCCCGCTCTGACCCCAATAATGTGCTGCACCAGCTGGCTCAGCGGCCACATATGCGGGGCCGGCTGCAGCCCGAGCTGCGCATCCGTCAGCGGTGCGATGCTGTCGCGCAGCTTTTCATGGTAGCCCCGCCAGCTCTCGTAGATCACTTCCAGCGTCGATGGGGTTGGTGGTTGCATCGATTCCTCCTTGATAAATTACGATTCTCATTCCAAGACGGCCTACTGGGTGAGCCAGCGCACCCCCAGGCCGGGCAGATAGCAGCTGTTGGTGCCGGTCTCGTTGCTCAGCCGGTCGCGCCAGCTGCCGGGCAGCGGCACGCTGATGGCCTCCTCGCTGTGGTTGATCAGCAGGATGCCGTCGGTCAGTTCGATGCGCTCGATGTTGGCTGGCAGCAGCGCCGCGCTGGGCAGCAGCCGGGGCCACAGCTCGGCCAGCAGCGCCTCGGTGGGATAGGCCCCGCTGTACACCGCCAGGCCCTTGCCGTAGGTGCACGCGGTGATCGCGGCCTCGCCGGCGGCGTAGCTGCCGCCCCAGCGGGCGATCGGGTTGGCCAGCGTCGGGTGCAGCACCTCGGCCCACATCGGCGCGGTGATGCTGGCGCTGTTGGTGAATGTGACCTCCCACGGCCGGGCCGGATCAAGCGCCGTCCACTCGGCGACATCCATCCCGAACAGGTCGGTCAGGTCGGCCGGAAACGCCTCGCCGACGGTGCGGTTATCCTGGCCTTTGGTGGCGGCGCGGGGCGTGCAGACCAGCGTTCCGCCCGCGGCAACCCAGTCCATCCAGCCGGCCGCCTCGATTGGATCGGCCAGCATTGGGGCGACCGCCACCGCCAGGGAGTAGCCGCTCAGATCCGCGCCCCGGCGCAGCACATCAACCCCGATGCCGTGGTTGGTCAGCGAGCGGTGGATGGTCTGCACCAGCCGCCAGTAGCTCCAGCCCTGCGCGTGGGGGTCGAGCTGCTGCGCCCACAGATCGTCATACGAGATCAGCAGGGCGACCTTGCGTGGCGCGGCGACCGGCTGGCCGTGCGCGTGCCACTCCTGGGCCACCGTCTGGGCCTCGCCATAGCCGCGCGATAGTCGGCTGGCCTGATCAAGCAGGCCGCTGTGATACTGCTCCTGCCCGAGCCAGCAGGCCCGCCAGCGA
This sequence comes from Herpetosiphonaceae bacterium, assembly GCA_013813565.1. Lineage (GTDB taxonomy): Bacteria > Chloroflexota > Chloroflexia > Chloroflexales > Herpetosiphonaceae > JACCRK01. The sequence continues at coordinate 3,360 of JACCRK010000249.1, read as the reverse complement.
AAATACAGCACACTCTCGGCCCCGTGGGCGGCGTCCTGATAGGTCCAGGCGCGCACCTGGCCGGGCGGCACCGGCGGGTTGGTGGGCGTCCAGTTGATCGGGCCAGGCTGCTGCTCCATCACCCAGAACGGCTTTTGCTTCAGGCCGCGCACGTGGTCGTGAAACAGCGCGACCGCCTGCCAGTCCGGGAAGCCGTGGGGATAGTTGTCCCAGGCGATCGTATCAACCTCGGCGGCGAGATCGAACCAGTTGATCTCGTCGTCGCCGGGGGCGATATTGGTTAGCAGCGGGCGGCCTGGCGAGTGGGCCTGAAGGATCTCGGCCTGCATCCGACAGTAGCTGACCTGGCCCGCCGAGGCCCAGCGGCGATAGTCCAGGACCAGCGAGGGATTGTGGCCGCCGCCAACCGGGTCGGCGGGGAGCGGAATCTGCACCCACGCCGAGTAGGTCTGGCTCCAGAATGTGGCGCCCCAGGCCGTGTTTAATGCGCTCAGGGAGCCATAGCGGGCCTGAAGCCAGTGCTGAAACGCCGCCCGGCAGTGGTCGCAGTAGCAGCGTCCCGAGCCGTGATTGCCGATCTCGTTATCGATCTGCCAGGCGGCCACGGCGGGGTGCAGGCCATAGCGCCTAGCCAGATCGCTGACGATGCCGCGGCTCAGCTCGCGATAGCGCTCGTTGACCAGACATGCCTGGCGTCGCCCGCCGTGGGCCAGCCGCCGGCCATCGGGGCCGACCCGCAGCACAGCGGGCTCGCTGGCGGTCAGCCAGGCTGGCGGCGTGGCGGTCGGCGTGCCGAGCACGATCTTCAGCCCCGCCGCCGCCAGCGTCTCAATCGCCAGGTCGAGCCACTCCCAGTCGTAGATATCGGGGGCGGGCTGCATCAGCGCCCAGGCGAACTCGCCAATCCGCACATACTCAAGGCCAGCGTCGCGCATTTTTTGCGCATCGCTGGCCCAAAAATCCTCCGGCCAATGCTCCGGGTAGTAACACACACCGAGGGCCATGCTCTTCCTTTGAGCAGCCAGCAGCTGGTAGCTAGCAGCTAGTAAATCTAGCGACTGACGACTGACTACTAGCTACTAGCTACTAGCTACCAGCTACAACTTAACCCTTGACCGCCCCCGCCATCGCGCCGGAGATAAACTGGCGCTGGAAGGCGAGAAAAATCAGCATAATTGGCAGGGTCGTCAGCGCGGTGCCCATCATCAGCTGGCCATAGTCGATGATTGAAAGGCCGACGAGCGCGTTGATCCGCACCGGCAAAGTCTCCATCGCCGTCTCGCGCATGACGATCAGCGGCCAGAAGAAATTGTTCCACTGAAACATAAACGAGTAGATGCCGAGCGCCGCCAGGGTTGGCCGCATCGTCGGCAGAACCACGGTCCAGAAAATCCGCCACTCGCCGGCGCCGTCAATCCGCCCGGCATCGAGCAGATCGTCGGGGATGGCCTGCATGCTCTGGCGCATCAGGAAAATCCCGAACGGGTTGGCCAGGGCCGGCAGGATCACCGCCTGGTAGGTGCTCAGCCAGCTGGGCAGGCTCAGCGACAGCAGATATGTATTTAGCGCTGGATTAAGCAAGAGCAGACCGACCAGTAGCAGGCCCACCGCCGCGCCGCCGCCGACTAGCAGGGCCGGGTTGCGCGGAAGTTTTCGGACCATAAACACAATGCCGGCGGCGCAGATCCCGGCGAACGCAATGTAGATCAGCACTCGCAGGATGATCCTAAGGTCCGCCATCATCTTAAACAGTGGCACGGCGGTCACGTGATAGGGCACCATCAGCACCAGCAAAAACAGCCCAAAGATCAGCGTGCGGCCGGGAAAGCGAAATTTGGCAAAGGCGTAGCCGGCCAGCGAGGCCACAAAAACGCTCAGCACCGATGACACAATCGCGATAAAGGCCGAGTTAAACAGCGAGCGCCCAAATCCGTTGGCCCACAGCCCCTTGATATTCGACCAGGCGGCATCGCCAAACCACAGATGCGGCGGGAAGCGCAGCACCTCATTCGAGGGCTGGCTGGACTGGACAAACATGTAGTAAAACGGGAACAGCGAGATAAATGCGCCCAGGATCAGCAGCACATACATGCCGACGCTTTGTAGATTGAAGCGTGGCTTGTGGTCCACGTCCGGCGTTGCCGCTGTGGTGGCGCGGGTTGTCTCTTGGGTCGTCATTAGTCCTCCCCACGCTGGGCGATGCGGAATTGGAGCAGCGAGAACCCCGCAATAATCAGCACCATCGCGTAGGCTATCGCCGAGGCATAGTTAAACTCGGCCCCCTGAAATGCGGTGCGATACAGCAGTGTCGCCACGCTGAGGGTCTCGTTGGACGGGCCATTGCGGGTCAGGAGAAACGGCTCGTCGAAAATCTGCATTGTGCCAATCGTTGAAAGCACCGTGGTCAGCAAAATCGTCGGGCGCATCAGCGGCAGCGTAATATTGACGAAGCGGTCGATCCCGTTGGCCCCATCAAGCTCCGCCGCCTCGTAGAGCTCGGTCGGAATACTCTGCAGGCTGGCCAGGTAGATCACCATGTTGTAGCCCGTCCAGCGCCAGGTGATCGCCATCACCAGCGAGAGCTTGGCCGTCCACGGCTCGGTTAGCCAGCGGATCGAGGGCAGCCCGATGCTGTTGAGCACATAGTTGATCAGGCCTTTTTCATCGTTCAGCAGCAGCTTGAAGATCAGCGCGACCGCAAACAGGGCGGTGATTGAGGGCAGAAAGTAGATCAGGCGAAACCCGCCGCGAAATTTAATCACTGCGTTGTTGAGCAGCACCGCCAGAACCATCGCCAGCGATAGCTGAAGTGGCACCTGGATTGCCAGCAGGAAGAAGGTGTTGGTGAGGGCTTTGCGAAATGTACGGTCGCCCAGCAGGCGCTGGTAGTTATCCAGGCTGAAGCCCCCGGTTGGATTGTTCTGGCTCTGAAAGCTCAGCAAGAGCGAGGAGATAATCGGGTAGGCCATGAAAATCATAAACAGCAGCAGCGCTGGCGTGAGGAAAAAATACGGGGTTGTCTGTCGCCAGAAACGCCAATCACGTCGTGGTGGTTGGTTAAGAACTTCAGGATCCATGCCATCCTCCCGGTGCGAATCATCAATGAGTCGCTCCCGTCCTCGCACTCGCGCGGGGACGGGAGCAGGCGCAAACTACTTGGCGATCTCGCGGCCTGACTGGTTGGCCAGCTCGGCGGCGGCTTCCTCAAGCGCAGCTTGCGGATCGGCGCCCTGGGTCAGCACTTTGGCCTGGGCGGAGGCCAGCACGGCCTGGCCTTTGGCATAGTCCTTGGTGTAGGTGGCTGGGGGGATTTTGCTCACCTGGTCGGCGAACATCTTCCAGATCGGCTGGTTGTTGAAG
>JACCRK010000212.1 GCA_013813565.1 Herpetosiphonaceae bacterium | reverse complement strand
ATGCAGGCCACCCAGCTCGGTCTGCTGCCGCGCATCCGCATTCTGCATACCTCCCACACCGAGCGCGGGCAGATCTACATCCCCGCCGTCAACTGGCTGCTGATGTTTGCCTGTATTGCGGTGGTGCTCGGCTTTCAGAGCTCCAGCAATCTGGCGGCGGCCTATGGAACTGCCGTCACCTCGGCAATGGTGATCACGGCGATTATTTTCTATGTTGTGGCGCGGCAGCGCTGGGGCTGGAGCCTGCTCAAGGCCGGCGGTCTGGCGGGCTTTTTCCTGGCGATCGATCTGGCCTTTCTTGGCGCCAATGTGGTCAAGATCCCCGGCGGCGGCTGGTTTACGCTGGTGGTGGCCCTGCTGATCTTCACCCTTATGACGACCTGGAAACGCGGCGAGAATCTCGTGGCCCAGCGGGCCAGCAGCGACCACCTGCTAAGCAATGTCATCGAGACGCTCCACGCCAAGCCGCCGGTGCGCGTGCCTGGCACCGCCATCTTCCTCAGCGCCCGGCCTGAGGGGGCGCCCGAGGCCCTGCTGGCCAACATTCACCACAACGGCGTGCTGCACGAGCATGTGCTGCTGGTCACCGTGCAAACCCGCTCGGTCCCGCATGTGCCCCCGAGCGAGCGGCTCGCTCTGGATTCGATCGAGCATGGGATGTATATTCTGACAGTGTTTTTCGGCTTTATGGATAAACCAGACATCCACGACGAAATTCGGCGGCTGGAGATCCCCGATCTGCCGTTCGATCCTGACCAGACCACCTACTTTATCAACCGCACCCGGGTTATTCCCACCAAGCTGCCCGGCATGGCGCTGTGGCGCGAAAAGATGTTCGCGGTCATGTCGAGCAACGCCACCAACGCCGCCGACTTTTTCTCCCTGCCGCCCTCGCAGGTGATCGAGATTGGCACCCGCGTCGAGGTCTAATCCGCCGTCCGGCGCGATCGGGCCACCTGATCGCGCCGCACCCCTTCCTCAAACTGCTGGTTCTGGCTGTATAATCGTAACAATCCACCCCCGATCAACGTATTGGCAGACACGTTCCATTATTACAAGGGTTGTTATGGCTATCAGCATCTGTCCCTCCTGTCGCGCCCCGGTCGCCAATCAGCAGGCGCGAAACTGCACCCAGTGTGGCGGATCAATTGAGGTCGCCTTTGCGGTTGGCACCATGGTTGCCGGCCAGTATCGGATTGTGCAGGTGATTGGCACCGGCGGATCGGGACAGATCTATCTGGCCGAAGATACCCGCACCTTCAATCGCCGCTGTGTGCTCAAGCGCACGCTGCTCGGGAGCAGTCCCGCCGACCACGCCCGCTTTGCCAGCGAGGCCCAGACCCTCACCAAGCTGCGCCACCCGCAGGTGCCCCAGGTCTATGCGTTCTTCGAGGAGGGCAACAGCGCCTACATTGCCATGGAGTATATCGCCGGGCGCGATCTGGAGCAGGGCCTGAGCCAGCAGCTCGCCGATGGCCGCTTTCTGCCCGGCCAGGCCCGCTCGCTATCGCAGGTGCTGCACGACGGCATCACGGTCTGCTCGATTCTGGAGCATCTCCACTCGCGCACGCCGCCGGTTATTCACTGCGATATCAAGCCCGCCAACCTGATTCGTGACAGCGAGAGCAACTCGCTGTTTCTGGTGGATTTTGGCGCCGCCGCCGTGACAGGCGCCGGCGAAAACTTCGGCACGCCCGGCTATGCCCCGCCGGAGCAGTATCGTGGGCAGCGCCAGCCCGCCAGCGATATCTATGCGCTGGGGGCGACCCTGTATCACCTGCTCACCGACGACGACCCGTGCGAACACCCGCTCAAATTCCCCCGGCTGGAGCGCATCCCCAAGGCTATCCGGGTGGTGATCGAGGAGACGCTGGCCGAGCAGCCTGGCCGCCGCCCAACCGCAACGGCGCTGCGGGCGGCGCTTGAGCGCTGTCTTTCTATGCCCGAGGACAAGCCAGCGCTTAAGTTTCCCTCCGGCGTGGAGCCGAAAACCATCGCGCAGTTTGTCGCCGCCGCCCGATCCGAGTGGGGCTACGCCGTCAATGCCCTGGAGAGTGGCGAGCTTGATCGCTGGCTATTGGACTACGAGCAGCGCGCTGCCGCTGTCTGGCTGAAGCAATTTCGCCCGAAATCAACCCCCGATCTGGCCCTACAGCTGTTGCTGCGCCGACTAGATCCCAGTCTGCCGCCGGTTGAGGTGCGGCTTAGCCAGCAGGCCATCGAGCTGTCGGCCACTAACACCAGCGCGATCTCCCCGCTGATTGTGACTGCGCACGGTGGTATGGCCTCGATCAAGGTTATCAACGCACCATTGTGGCTGCATATCGGCCCGCAGCAGCTCACGGTAGTGCCCGATGCACCGGAGTGCTTTAATCTAGCGCTGAATGTTGATCGAATTCCCAGCCGTTTTCAGGCGGGAACCCTGGTGCTGGAGGCTAACATTGGCGCCGGCAAGCTGCAGCGCTTCAAGCTGCCAGTATCGATTGGCGAGGATGCCCACGGCAACCGGCTCCAGGGCAGCGTCAAAGCGCCGATCAATCTGTGGATGATGGTAAGTGGCTGGGCGCTGGTGGCCATGATGGGTTTGTTTCTGGCGCTGGTCTTTCCGCTGAGCCAGTGGCTGACTCTGCACCTCTGCACCGGCGTCATCGTTGGTATCACCATGACCTGGCTGCTGGGCGATGACTGGACTGATGCCGTCGTTATGAGTGGCGGCGGTGGACTGGCCGGCGTTGGCGGCGGCACAATCCTGATTACGCTGGTGACCGGCGGCGCGGTCGGCTCGGCCAGCGTTGGGGCCTTTCTGGTGGCGGTGGTGACAGCGCTGCTCGGCTGTCTGGCCTACCAGTGGCTCAAATCGTATTAGGGCTATGGGTTAAACACGACGAGCCGTTCCACTGGAACGGCTCGTCACGGTTTAGGGCGGGCTGGTTTAGTTGACCAGCAGGGGAATAACGTCCTGAGTCTGCCTGGGCGCCACGGCTGGCAGCGTGGGAACCGACTCGCTATCGGCAGCGTTCTCGAACACCTGCAAAATATTGTAGCTGGTGTCACGCTTGGCCGGAATATAGCCGGCGTCGCGAATGTAGTGATGGATCTCGCGCTCGCCCATTTTGTCGTAGGTATCGTGGGCCGCGTTTGAAACGACATTTTCTTCCAGCATCGTTGAGCCAAAATCATCGATGCCAAACTTCAGCGAGACCTGGCCGATCTTAGGGCCCTGGGTGACCCACGAGGCCTGGAGGTGCTTGAAGTTGTCCAGCATCAGCCGTGACATGGCCATATGGCGCAGATACTCGGTCGCGGTGGCGCCATACTCTTCTTTACGCTTCGAGCGGCCCAGCGAGGTCAGCTCGGAGTGCTGGACTGTCCAGGCGATAAAGGCGGTGAAGCCATTGCCGTGCTCGGCCAGCGAGTAGTCCTGCAGGTCGCGCAGCCGCATAAAGTGGTTCATCCGATGCTCCAGCGTCTCGCCGAAGCCAATCACCATCGTGGCGCTGGTCGCCAGGCCCAGGCGCTGCGCCTCACGCTCGACATCGATCCAGCCCTGGGCGCTTTGCTTCAGGGGGCTGACCCGCCGCCGAATCTCATCGTCAAGAATTTCACCGCCGCCGCCCGGCACACCGGCCAGGCCGGCCGCCTTCAGCTCGACCAGCACTTCCGGGATGGTCATCTTAAAAACCGTGGCAAAGTTATCAATCTCTGAGGGCGAGAAACAATCCAGCTCAATCGTGGGATGATTTTTGCGCAGGTAGCGCAGCAGCCCGGTGTACCATGTTAGGGGCAGATCGGGGTGGTGGCCGCCCTGCATCAGCACGCGAGTGCCGCCAACACTGGCAAGCTCGGCCAGCTTTTGGCCAATCTCTTCGTAGGTGCGCACATAGGCCTCGGCATGGCCGGGCGGGCGGTAAAACCCACAGAACTGACAGTTTGTGGTACATACATTGGTGTAGTTCACATTGCGATCAACCAGATAGGTCACCAGGTTGCCAGGTACGCGCAGCTGGCGCACGGCATCGGCGGCCAATCCTAGATCAAGCAGATCGGCCTGGGCATACAGAACCAGCCCTTCTTCCGGCACTAATCGGGCGCCAGAAGCTGCTTTATCTAAAAGGTAATCATCGTCCATTTTGCTCATAAAAAATGCCCCCTTTAGTGTGGCGGGCTGTGGTCTTGTGCAGTCCGTCACGATGTATTGTATCATAACTCGCTTGACATGGAAGGGTCAGCGACGTACACTTAAGCCCGTTTCATGGATAGAAAGAAACCATTATGCCACGGGTTATTGCTGTCACCAACTTCAAAGGTGGAATCGGTAAAACCACCACCACGATTAATGTCGCCGCCGGTTTCGCCTTCAAAGGTGCGCGGGTTCTGGTCATCGATGTGGATGCCCAGAGCAACGTTCGCATGTGTTTTGGCCTGGCCGAGCCCCGTCGCACACTCTACAACGTTCTGGTTGAAGGCGCAAAAATTATGGACTGCGTTGTGCCGGCCCGCCCAAACATCGATATGTTATCGGCGACCGATGCCCTGCTCACCGCCCAGTCCGAGATCAGCAAGCGCCCGGACTGGGGTCGCGTGCTGGAGACAGCGCTCCGTCCCGCCGTGCGTAACTACGACTTTGTGCTGATCGACTGCAGCGCCTCGATGACGGTGCTGAACCTCAATGCGCTCATGGCCGCCTCGGATATCATCGTGCCGACCGCGCTGGAGCATCTGGCGATGGAGGGACTCCATCAGCTTGGCCGCAACATCTCGCGGGTCAAGGGCACGATGGGCGCGCTGCGAATGATTATCCCAACCATGTTTGATGGTCGTAATCGTCAGTCGCATCGCCTGCTGGCGACCTTAAAGGAAGAGTACGGCGCGCTGGTCACCGACCCGATTCGGGTCAATGTGCGGCTCTCCGAGGCCACCGCAGTTGGCAAAACAATCTTCGAGTACGATCCGCGCTCGAATGGTTCAACCGACTACGCGGCCCTGGTCGAGCGACTGAGCAAAATGTTCAACTATGTGCCAACCGCGCCCCTGACGCTGGAGCCCGCGCCCGAAACCCAGACGCAGGCTCCCGTCACGCCAGCTATCGCCAGCACCAGACCAACTGCGCCCGAGCGACCTGCCTTCAGCGGCCCGGCCCGCGAGGAGTGCCCGCACTGTGGTCGCCCACTGGAGCAGCTGATGCTGGCGGGCTATCGGGTGTATTTCTGCGATCACTGCAAATATAAGCGCCAGGAGCTAGCCGGTGGCGTGCGCCGATGATAGAATTAAGGTTTCATATGGTATATCAGGAGTAGCTATGGCGACGATCTCGTCCTCGGTTAATTCCGCCAGCCCGTCCCGGCGGCGCTTAAATGGGTTCCAAAAAATGGCTCTGGCAACCACAATTGCCACCTATCTGTTGATTATGGTAGGTGGTTTTGTGCGTGCCGCCGGCGCTGGCCTGGGCTGCCCCGACTGGCCCAAGTGCTTTGGCTACTGGGTGCCGCCCGGCGAGGCCAGCCAGATTGCGGCCAAAGGCTTTGACCCGGCCCTGTTCAACCCGACCCTCATGTGGATTGAGTATGGCAATCGGTTGGTTGGCGTGGTGGTTGGCTTCCTTATTCTGGCCACAACGGTTGTGGCGTTCCGGCACTATCGCCAGGTTGGGCGGATTTTCTGGCCGACCTTCGCGGCGCTGGTGCTGGTGGTGTTTCAGGGCTGGCTTGGCAGCAAGGTCGTGGAGCTAGAGCTTAAGGGCTGGGTTGTGACGGTCCATCTGATTCTGGCGCTGGTGATTGTGATCCTGCTGCTGTACGCCACCGTCTGCGCTTTCTTCCCCGGTGGCAAGCCGCTGGCCGTAATTCCCCCGGAGCGCCACCGAATCGCCCGCTTTGGCCAGGCGCTGATGGCCTTTGGGCTGGTCCAGCTCGCGCTGGGGGCGCTGGTGCGCGGCCACATCGACGATGTCGCCAGCAAAACCGGGCTGCCGCGCGGCGAGTGGCTGGCCCAGGTTGGCACGCTCGATCATCTGCATCGTCTCAGTGCGCTGGTGCTGACAGTGGCGGTGCTGGCGGTGGCCTTCAGTGTGGTGCGCCAGCGCAATCTGCACCCGTGGCTGCGCCGAACCGCCTGGGCGATGGTCGGGCTGGTGCTGATTCAGGTCGCGGCCGGGATTGGCCTGGCCTACGCCGCCCTGCCGCCGCCGCTGCAAACCATCCATATCGTGGTCGGCACGCTGCTGATCGGGGCCTTCACGATGCTGGTGCTGCTGGCCTATCGCCTGCCAACCGGAACCGTCGCCCAGCAGGCACCTGGCGCCGTGGCGCGGGCTGCTCGCTAGCTCTGCAATCGAATCCCGAAACACACACGCCGTCGGCTGGATCGACCATTGGCAGCCGGCGGCGCTGGTGTTTAGGTGGATATTGGATATTTCAGCGTAGGAAGAGCTAAATCCTCACTAGCTACATGCTGCTAGCTGCTATCCTCTCGCCCCTACTTCACCAGTCGATTCCAGGTATTCATCCCGACGATGCCGTCCTCAAGCTCGCCCTGGCTGCGCTGAAAGCTCTTCACGGCGGTCTCAGTGCCGGGGCCAAACTGGCCATCGACGGTCACCGCATAGCCTTTGGCCTTGAGCTGATTTTGCACCGTCTTGACCAGGGTGATCGCTGTGCTACCCCGCGCCACCACCGGCCACGTCCGCCCGACTGTGCCCAGGGCCGCCTGTACATTCAAGCGCAGCTGCGGCAGCATGCTGTAGAGCTTATCGCCGGCTTCGAC
>JACCRK010000177.1 GCA_013813565.1 Herpetosiphonaceae bacterium | reverse complement strand
GGCCGATGCAGCTAAACGCACCCTCGACAGCGTGCAGCAGCTCGATCCGGTCAGCTACTATGCGCTGACGGCGCTGCTGGACTACGCCTGCATCACGAGACAGTTCGGGCTGGTGGTGGAAACCTACCGCCAGGCGCTGAAACTGGCGATGACCAGCACCCGCCGGGCCTATCTCCACCACCGCATGGGGCGATATGCACTTACGCTGGGCTACCCCGATGCCAGCATCGCCGCCTACCAGGAGCTGGCGAAGATCACGCCAGATGACCCGTGGATGTGGCACAACATGAGTATTATCTATTTCGAGAAGAAGCAGTTCCGTGAGGCGCTGCACTGTAATACGACTGCGCTCAAGATTATGGAATTCGGGGCCGCCTACACTGTGCAGCGCCAGCTGAAGCAAGAGCGCAAAAAACAGCGCTCCAGGCAGATCTGGATGATCGTGGGCATTCTGTGGGTCTTGGCCCTGGTGATAAAGGCCATTGTGATGGGGTAAAACGCACACGTCGCCAGCACACCTATTTTGCTAACCAGGCTGGGGCTGCTGGATCTGCCATCGGATGGGGGTCAGCGATGCAGCGATGCGCGGGAGAACGTGGTTAAACTTGGGTGATCGTTCCGCCAAGCGCCATCGCATACAATGGCGGCTCGGCTCTAGCCCCACTCAGGAGGGCGGAAATCTGGTCGAGCAGCTCGATCAGATCGAAGGGTTTCATCAGATATCCGTCCGCATCAGGGACGCGCTGGCTGAGCTGGATATCGCTCACGGCATTGCCGGTCATCATAATCACCGGCGTGTCGGAGCTGGCTTTAATCTGGTGACAAACCTCATCACCGGCGATGCCCGGCAGATTCACATCCAGCAGCACGAGATCGGGGTGGTGGGCGTGCCACTGTTCAAGCGCGTCATCGCCACGCATGGCGGTGATGGTGGTGTAGCCCGCAGTCTGGAGAATACAGATAAGCAGGCGCAGAATATCGGGATGGTCATCGACAATTAAGATGCGTGGTGTCATGAGAATCGGCCTTTCTATTCTACGTTGGGATCCGATACCGCCGACAAAGCACAGATTGTGCCATCCCATACGATTGGGCATTTGCCGCGTCCCAATCTCAACCTAAAAGACAGGCCGGCAACGCAGTGTTGCCGGCCTGTGTGCTTGAGCGGAATTGCCAAATCCCTAACCTCTAATTGCCAGCCTTCCGATTGATCGTGTCGATCGCCTGGAGGATGGTGGGGTCGTTGGGGATGCTATATTTGGTCCAGTCGTCCTCGATCACAATATCGGGCTGCACGCCAGCGCCCTCGAAGTTGGTGCCGTCGGGCAGCTTGAAGCCCTCCTGGGCCACCCACAGACGCGAGCCATCATCGAAGTTGTACTGAAAGATCGTCTCGGTGTTGCCAGCGCTGGGCACCCCGATCACGGTGGCCCCGGCGAACTGCAGCGCTCCGGCCAGAACCTCGGCATACGAGGCGCTGCCAGCATCGACCAGCACCACTAGCGGGAGCTGGTGATAGGCCGCGAACTCTGCCCCCGGCTCAATATCCAGGGCATAGGCCTCGCCGCTGGAGAAAAAATCGCCGACCTTGCCGCTGGTAAACTGGGCCAGAATCCCCTCCAGCACCGTGCGCCAGCCACCGCCGTTGGAGCGCAGATCCATCACCACGCCCCGCAGCGGCGCAGCATCCTGGCGCAACAGCTCCAGCTCGCTCACCACCAGCGTATGCATATCATCGGACCACAGGCTGGGGATTAGCAGGTAGCCGATATCGGGCGCGTTGGGCAGGCGGCGGCTGGATGGCGTGATCTTGCCGATCACTGGCCGGCGGGTCAGCGTCACATCGCGTGGCTCGGCCTGAGGCGTCTCGATCGTCAGGGTCACGCTGGTATTTTCGGGGCCGCGAATCTGGCCGGTGTCGTTGAACGGCTCGCCATTGACCGCCGTAATCCGGTCGCCGCGCTCGATCCCGCCCTCGGCCGCCGGGCTATCGGGGAACACCAGCGTCACGAAGGCCGCGCCTGGCTCGGGGTTGGTCAGCACGCCAATGCCGACATAGGTATCGGTGCCGCTGGCGACCGCATCTTCGTACTCGGCCTCTTCCGGTGGCGCAAACCGCGAGTGTTCATCGTTCAGCTTCTCGACCATGGCGCTGAGCACGGTGTAAAAATCCTCATCGCTGACCGCCGCCTGCACCTGCGGCTCGAAATCGCTCCACACCTGCGCCCAGTCGACGCCGTTGAAGTCGGGATAGAGATAGTGCTCGTTGACCGTCTGCCAGACATCGTTGAACAGCTCGTCGCGCTCGGCGCTGGTCAGCGGAGCGCGCGGTGTGGCGGTTGGCCCTTCGCTGGTTGGCGCGGCGGTCGGCGCGGCGGTCGGCGCGACGGTCGGCGCGGCGGTCGCTGTTGGTCGCGGAGTGAGCGTTGGCGCCAGGGCAACCGTAGTGGCGGTTGGCTGGTCAGTTGGCTGGTCAGTTGGCTGGTCAGTTGGCGGAGTGGTGCCAAATGGCCCGCAGCTTGTCAGGAGCACCAGTGCAATCAGGAGAGATGCCAAACGTTTCATGGGAAAAACCTATCTAATTGGTTCAGCGCTGCGCGGCTGGGCCAGTGATGTTGGCCTGCTCTGATCGATGAAGGACACGCCACAGGATCCGGCGTGTCCTTCTCAGAGCTACAGCGATGAATAGCTAAACCTCAATCGTTGTGAGTAAGTTTAGCACAATTTGGGCGGCATGTTCGATTTCGCTGACAGCGATATTCTCATTGACCGAGTGAATCTGATCGTAGCCCATGCTGAGGTTGGCGGTCTCGATGCCCTTGCTGCTGATGATACTGACATCGGATCCGCCGCCGGTGACAACCAGCTCTGGCTGCAGACCAACCGCCCGGACCGCCCGGCTGACCAGCTGCACGATCGACGACTCGGGATCGAGCACGCTGGCCGCATAGTGGCGGGTGTAGTCGATCTCGACCCTGGCGCCAAAGCGGGCGGCGGCATCTTCCAGCGCCTGGCGCATCGTCGCCCACTGCCCATCGAGCTTAGTGAGGCTGCGCGAGCGCGCCTCGCCTTTGATCACGACCACATCGGGCACAATATTGTTGGCCTTGCCGCCCTCGATCGAGCCGATATTGGCGGTGGTCTCGTCGTCGAGGCGGCCAAGTGGCATGGCGGCGATGGCGCTGGCGGCGACCTGAATCGCGCTGATCCCTTTCTCCGGCTCAACCCCGGCGTGGGCCGCCGCCCCGATAATCCGGGCGGTAAACGAGTCGTGGGCGGGCGATCCGACGCAGATATTGCCCACCGGCCCGTTGAGGTCGAAGGCGATGCCGTGCTTGGCCTGCAGGCGGCGGTAGTCCAGCCCGCGGGCGCCCTTCAGCCCGATCTCTTCCTGGACCGTCAGCACCAGCTCGGCGGCGCGGTGGGGCTGGCCGCGCTCCTTGGCCGCCTGAATACCCTCCAGAAACGCCGTGACCCCGGCCAGATCGTCGGCGCCAAGCACAGTGTCGCCGGCGCTGTAGACCACGCCATCGCGGACAACCGGCTGCTTGCCGATGCAGGGCGCAACGCTATCCATGTGGGCGCTGAACAGAATCGGCGGGCCAACCCCGGCCAGGCGAGCGATCACGTTACCCATTGCGTCCTGCTCACACTGCATGCCCAGCGCGGTGCAGCGCTCGATCAGGTGCGCCGCCATCGCCGCCTCGTGGCCAGACGGATTATCGATCCGCACCAGTGTGCAGAAGGTATCGAGCAGCCGCTCGGAATTGACGCTCATTGAAACTCCTCAAAACGAAATCAGCCAGAAATAATCTGGATAGTTAAGCGATATCGTATATCTAATCCTTCGTGCGGGTACCCGCTTGCGGGTGGCGTGCCCTTCGTGGATCAAAAACGGGCTTGCCTCAGGGCGCGATCTCCAGCGCGGCCGCCATGACCAGCCCGGCCAGGCTGCCGCCGACGCTGGTGCCCTCGCCGCCGTTCTCGACCATCACGGCCACGGCATAGCGGGGATCTTCCAGCGGCGCGATCGAGATGAACCAGGCGTGGGGGTCGCCGTGGGGATTCTCGGCGGTCCCCGACTTACCGCCGACCGTGACTCCCGGCACTCCGGCGGCGGTGGCGCCCGACCAGCCGCGATCAATCACCGCCTGCATCGACTGATACATCCGCTGGGCGACCTGTGGCGTGAGCGGCTCGCCGATCTTGCGCGGCTTGGCCCGGAACAGCTCGCCGCCCTCGGGCGTGGTGATCCGCTCGACCAGATAGGGCTTCATCATCGTGCCGTTGTTGCCGATCGCCTGGGCGATCTGGGCCATCACCAGCGGTGTCACCTGTAGCCGGCCCTGCCCAAAGGCGGTATCGGCGTGGGCGGCTGGCTGCTTCCACCACGTCGCGCCATCGTCGCCGCTGTAGAGGCTGCTTGGCGCCGAGGGCAGATCGGTCAGATCGCCATCTTCCGGCAGGTTGGCTGGGGTGTAGACGTGAAAGCGCTCGGCCTGCTCGGCCAGCAGATTGCGATTGTCGGACTGGAGCCGCAGCCCGTACTGGGCAAACGCGGTGTTGCACGAAAAGGCATAGACCCCATCAAGGCCATAGTTGGAGCCGTACTTGTCGACGATGTAGCGCTCTTCGTCCTCAATCGCATTGCGCACGGCGAACTCTTCGCTGACCTGCTGGTCGGCCACAAAGCGGTTGGGGCAGCTGATATCCTCGGGCTTGCCGACCTCGGGATTGTTCAGCACGCCCACCGCCGTCACCGTCTTGAAGGTCGATCCTGGTGGATACAGCCCCTGGGTGGCCCGATAGATCAGCGGGCGGCCTTCGTTGCCCAGCAGCCCATTCCAGTACTCGTCGATGCGCGCGTTCTCGGCGGCGATATCGTCAGTGTTGGTATCAAAGGTAAGCTGGTCTGGATCAAAACTGGGGTTGCTGACCATGGCCCGAATGGCGCCAGTTTTGACATCAAGCACCACCACCGAGCCAACCCGGCCCTGGAGCGCCTGATAGGCCCGATTCTGCAGATCGGCATTGATGGTGAGCTGGAGATTGTTGCCAATCTGCGGCCGATGGAAGATCTCGTTTTGCAGATTGGCCCAGCTATTGCCTTTTCTGCCGCTCAGGTAGGGATCGAACGTTTCTTCAATCCCACCTGCAATCCCATAGCGGGTGCTAACATAGCCCAGAATATGGCCAAAGGCGTTGATATCATACTGCTCGCCGATGGGGTAGGTGCGGTGCGAGAAATTGTTCTCGGTGACGATATTCTCCGCGATCACCGCGCCCTGGGCATCGAAGATGCTGCCCCGTTTGATTTTGCCCCCCTCCAGCCCCGGCCGCGGGTTGCTGGTAGGGTTGCCAGCCTCGTCGATCACGCTGCGGTTGTAGATTTCGCTCGCCTTGACCACCTGGAGGCGCAGCAGCTGAACCGTCAGCATGGTGAAGCCAATCAGCAGCACCAGCGCCAGGTTCTGGGTGCCGTTGCTGATCCCGGTGGCGCGCTGGGAGCGAATCGGCCAGATCGCAAAGCCGCCAAGGAATGTGGCCGCCCACAGACACTGCAGCCAGCGGGTCTCGTTGGCCAGCGGCGACATGCCGTACACGATCAGCCCAACGGCGGCCAGGCCGGCCAGAACTTTGAAAAATCGTAGCATTTGTCCGTCTCCTGTACACCAATGCGCTGCATTATAGCATTTTGCGGCGGGTGGCTGCGGTGGCCGGTCCTTCGCTCGCCGGGGTTTGTGGGGGGTTTTTGGAATAATTTGGATGATTATGCTTCGCCCGCCGGGGTTTGTGGGGTTTTCATCCCCCTGGCGGCGCCCTGAGGGCACCCCGGGCACCCGCCTAAAATGTAGTTTGTGGATCAATGGCGTTTTGTGACGCCATCCAAATATATTTTCCGATCAGAATGTCTAAATTCTGACCACTGACCACTGACCACTGATCCCTGCTATAGTGGGGCTGAGTGCGCTTCCAGGCTGATTGAGGTTTTTGTATGAAACGAACTGGGGTGATGCGGCCGTCGGGGCTTTTTCTGCTGGCGCTGCCGCTGGTGGCGCTGGTGCTGGTGCCGCTGGTGGCCTTGCTGGTGGCGACTCCGCCGCTGGTGCTGGTGCGCATGCTCGGACGCTTCGAGGTGGCGCAGGCGCTGGGCCTGAGCCTTGGCACATCGCTGGCGACCACGCTGCTGGCGCTTGGCGGTGGCCTGCCGCTGGCGCTGCTGCTGGCGCGGCGCACCTTTCGCGGCCGGCGGCTCCTGCTGACGCTGATCGATCTGCCGACGGTGCTGCCGCCCTCGGTCGCCGGTCTGGCGCTGCTGCTGACCTTCGGGCGGCGCGGCCTGCTGGGGCCGCCGCTGGAAGGGCTGGGGATACAGGTGGCGTTTACCGTCTGGGCGGTGATTCTGGCCCAGCTGTTTGTCTCGGCGCCCTATCTGGTCAAAAATGCGCTGGTCGGTCTGGCCGCCGTGCCGCGTGAGCTGGAGGAGGCAGCGGCGCTAGACGGCGCCAGCAGCTGGCAAACGACGCGCCTGATCCTGCTGCCGATTGCCTGGCGGGGAATTGTGACCGGGATCGCCCTGACCTGGTCGCGGGCGCTGGGGGAGTTCGGCGCCACCCTGCTGTTTGCCGGCAATCAGCCTGGTCGCACCCAGACGATGCCAATCGCCGTCTACCTGGGGTTTGAGGTGCGCCTGGAGCAGGCGGTGGCCCTGGCGGTGATTCTGCTGGCGATCTCGGTGGCGGTCCTGGCGCTGCTGCACAACGTTGATCGGCAGGATGACTAGGCTTCGCCAGGCTCAGCCACCGGCGGTCTCTGCGCAGGTCGAAGGGCAGCCCGACGCTACTCCTCGCTGATCAGGTACAGGCGATTATCCTCGACGCGATACAGCAGCGGCGCGACCTGGATTTTTGGATAGCGCAGGCGCAGGCGCTTGGACTCGCTCAGCACAAAGTCAATCTCATTGCCGATCTCGTACATGGTTGAGAAGTGGGTGAAGTGCTGCTCGGCCCACTCGCGGTCCCAGCCGGCCCGCTCAACCAGCCCATTGATGAAGGCGTCGCGCTTGGCCATCACATTGACCATGCCACAGTTGGTGTGCCCGATCAGGGCGATTGATGAAACCTCACCCACTGCGATGGCATACGAGACCTTGAACTCGCTGTAGCGCAGATTGGCGCCGCCGGCCCGAATAATGTAGGCGAAGTTATCTGGGATGAGCAGATGCTTGCGATGGTCCATACACATCCCAATCAGCAGCTGGGCCTTGGTGTAGTGATCCAGTGGCCGGGCCAGATTGTGGTACTCCAGCAGCAGGCCAATCGGGGTATCCTGATACTCCGCCGGAATATCCTCAGTGGTGATGATTTTCTGTAAACGTTCCATAACGTAGCTCGTTGCTCCTGTGTGGCTAGGTTGACGTAACGAATCCGCCCTAGATCATGATTTTCAGCCCTTCTTTTGCGCGCCAATAACGAATTGAGCGCATTGAGGATCAGCTGACCTCTATCTGGGCTAAAAGACCCGTCCACTGGCGACGATTGTAGCATACCCGCCGGCGCAGCCGAACGCGGTCGAACGCTGCGCCGTTGCTTAATCACACCTCATGCTTAGACCTGGCTGGGGGTAGTGCAATCGTTTTCCCAGGCGATGACCGTGGCGCTGTCGCGGCCCTGCTCCTCGTGGACGCGCCAGAGGGCCAGGTCGATGCTGCCCTGGACGGTGGAAGCGGCCGTGGCAAAGGTCTCATAGAGGGCTGAAGAATCCTCAAACGGGCGCGTGCCACACTCCAGGAGGCCATCGGTGGCGAGCAAAATAATGCTCAGGCCGGGGCGCAGCTGGCGCACACCGCTGGTAAAGCACGGCACTGGCAGATCAAACGTATTGATATGGCCGATCCACTCATAAAAGCGCCGCTGATTGAGCGCGTACTCGCCCAGCCGAGCGTAGGTGGGGTGGAAAACGTAGGCCACACAGTCGCCGACGGCGAACCACCAGACGAAATTATCTTTGCGGGCCACAATCAGACACGAGGCCTCGCCGTGAACCTGGGCGCACTGGATACGAAATGAGGCAGCGCTGAACATGCTGACCAGATAGTTTTGCAGCCCAGCAAAAGCGTCGGCGACGGGCTGGGCCAGCAGATCACGGATGACAGCCTCCTCGGCGGCCACGGTCTGCAGAATCAGCGCCGCGCTTTGCGCCGAGTAGTGGGCATCGATAATCATCGCCCACTCCCACGCGCCGGCCGGGTCGTACCAGAGCAGGGCCGCATCCTCGTTCTTATGGGCCCCAACGCTGCTGCGGCCGCCATAGCAGCCTAGCTCCATCGGGCCGTGGCGGGTCAGGTGGGGGCTATCCAGATGCAATATGTCGGCGCCGAGCCAGCTGAGCGAGGAAGATACAGGTATCAAAGGGTGTCCTCAGAATCAAAGAAATCGATCATTGTTGGCCGCTCAGCGCTCGTCAGCGGCGCCAAACAGGCGATAGTTTAAGGCTGGAAAAGGATTATCGCGCTCCTGAAGCTCGGCGAACTCGCGGGCCGCGACCGGCAGCAGCACCTCGTCCTGGGCCAGCTCAAGCAGGCGGGCAAAGCGGGCCAGATGGGCGGCCCGCTGCGCCTGGGCATAGGCGGCGGCCCGACCCTGCCAGCGGTCCCAATCGCCCGACTGGGCCAGCAGCAGCTCGCGGGCCGCCTGATTAAGCACCTGCTCGCGATCGCCGTAGGTGCGAGGATACTGCTCCACCACCGCCTGCATCTGCCGGAAAGCTGCCGCCAGCACCGGATCGGGGGAGTGGGTCACGGGGTCGATCGGCCGCTGCCCGGTCGGTGGGTGGCGCTCAATCAGCCTGCTGGGCAGCGCCAGGCGCAGGGCGGTCGATCGATGCAGCTCTTCGATCACGGTGCGCAGCCACAGGCCGCCCTCAAACCAGCCACTGCCAAACAGCTCCAGCGGGCTGGCGACAATCAGTGGCGCTGGCCGGGAGCTGCTCATCTCTTCGACCACCGCCGCAAAATGGCGGGCGTGCAGGCGAGCGCGGGCGTAGGCGTGGAAGGGATCGTAGGGGGCGCCGGCTCTGGTCAGGGTGCCATCGCCCAGCGGCGCCGTGGCGCCGGCTCGATACAGCGGATCGCCAGGGTAGCCCAGGCTGGTCGAGGCAATGTGGTTGAGCAGGCGCGGATCGGCGCTCAGACCCCAGACCTGGTGGGCCTGATCGAGCCAGCAGGCGGTGTTCAGCGGCTGATCGAGGTCTGGCGGCGCGACGACGCCCTCAATGCCCAGCGGCGGCAGCAGCTCCAGCAGCTCAGGGGTCAGCGGATCGTCGGCGGCCCACAGGACGGTTGGCCGCTGGCCCAGGTTGCGCATAATGTTGATCAGGCCGGTCTCCAGCTGGGTGCGCACGGTCACCCGGCTGTGCAGATGCGGCACGATGTGGGTGGCGGTCTGGGCCAGAATCTCGATCACCCCGGCCTCAGCCAGGCTGCGGGTGGCCGTCACGAGATTGCGGCCCCACTGGCGCTCGAAGATGTGGAGGTTGCGCCGATGGAGCTGGGCGTAGAACTGGGCCAGATAGGCGCCATGCTCATCACGCCGCTCCTGGCTCGCGCGCACCCGCTGGTCGGCCAGCC
>JACCRK010000164.1 GCA_013813565.1 Herpetosiphonaceae bacterium | reverse complement strand
GGGCGATTACGCTGCCCGAAGGGGTCGAGATGGTGATGCCTGGCGACAACATCCAGATGCAGGTTGAGCTGATCATGCCGGTGGCGATTGAGCAAGGGCTCAAATTCGCCATCCGCGAAGGCGGTCGCACCGTGGGCGCTGGTGTCGTAACCCAAATCATTGCGTAATAAACGCACCAACCAGGAGCAGACGCGACCAGGCAATATACTGTCTGGTCGCGTTTGCGCCTATTTTTGAGGATACCGATCATGGCAAAGAAAGAAAATCGGATTGTAATTACGTTGGCCTGCACCGAGTGCAAAGAACGTAACTATACCAGCCAGAAGAATCGCAAGAACGATCAAGCCCGTCTTGAACTGAACAAATACTGCCCGCGTTGCCGTAACCATCGGACGCACCGCGAAACCAAGTAGGAAATTTCACGATGAACGGTGACTAACCCACGTGATTGGTTCACCTTCAGCATAGAAATAGCCTACTTCATACACTTATATGGAGGTTGTGGTGGCCGTGGCAACAGATGAACAAAAACCTAATCCGATTGGCCAATTTCTCCGCGAAGCATCGTCGGAGATGAAAAAGGTTGTTTGGCCGAGCCGTGAAGAAACTCAACGTCTGACCTTAGTGGTAATCGGCATTTCGTTATCAATTGGCCTTCTTCTTGGAGGGTTTGATTACTTGTTTACGGGGTTGATCAATCTAATTCGGGGGATTTAACTCAGTAAAAAACCCGCGTAGCGAGGACAGCTATGGCTGATAACGAAACCAGCATGGGTAGTGAGCATGATGAGGGCGTACACTGGTACGTTATTCACACTTACTCCGGCTATGAAAACAAAGTGAAGCAAAATCTTGAGCATCGGATTGAGTCGATGGACATGCGTGGATCTATTTTCCACGTTGTTGTGCCGACTGAAGAAGAGATCGAGATTAAAAACGGTCAGCGCCGTACCGTGCAAAAAAAGGTGTTTCCTGGCTATGTGCTGGTGCAGATGAAACTCACCGACGACTCCTGGTATGTTGTGCGGAATACGCCTGGCGTTACCAGTTTTGTCGGCATGGGGACAAAGCCCACGCCGCTGGCCGATGACGAAGTCAAATTCATCTTGAAACAGATGGAAGAGGAAGCACCGAAAGTCAAAGTTAACTACGAAATTGGTCAGACAGTTAAAATCACTGATGGCCCATTTACCGACTTTGAGGGTGTGGTTGACGGCATTGATGAAGAACGCGGCCGTGTCCGAGTCCTGGTTTCATTCTTTGGTCGCGAAGCCCCCGTTGAGCTTGACTTTTTACAAGTCATTCGACTTGTTGACTAAATCTAACTGTTCAATGCTGATTTCAATCAGCACAAGGAGCTTATTGTGGCGAAGAAAGTAACGGCGGTTGTTAAACTTCAACTGCCCGCTGGTAAAGCAACACCAGCACCGCCGGTTGGTCCTGCGCTCGGTGCGACAGGTATCAATATTATGGCATTCTGCAAAGATTACAACGAGAAAACCGCCGCTCAGGTAGGCACGGTTATCCCAGTTGAAATCACCGTCTATGGCGATCGCTCATTCACCTACATTCTGAAAACCCCGCCAGCAGCTGACTTGCTGCGCAAAGCGGCGGGCATTCCAAAAGGGAGTGGCACGGTTGGTAAAACGACCGCTGGCTCGATCACCCGGGCGCAGCTGCGCCAGCTGGCAGAGACCAAAATGCCCGATCTAAACGCCAATGATCTTGAAGCCGCCGAAAAAATTATTGCCGGCACTGCTCGCTCAATGGGTATCACTGTTACCGAGTAGATCTAGAGCAAGCAACTGCTTGCTCTAGATGATTAAAGCTGTGGCAGAGCTCAATGCTCGTCAAGACCACTAAGGAGTTATTCAATGTCAAAAGAACATGGCAAGAAATATCTCGCCGCTGCTGCCAAAGTAGACCCGGAGCGGTTTTACACCCCCGAAGAGGCAGCTCAACTCGTCAAGGACACGTCGTTCACGAATTTCGATGGTACGGTCGAGGTGCATCTGCGGCTCGGCATCGACCCCCGCCACGCCGATCAGACCGTTCGTAGCACTGCCTCGCTGCCACACGGCACCGGTAAAAAAGTGCGCGTGCTCGTGTTTGCTCAGGGCGACGCCGAAGGGATTGCCCGCAGCGCTGGCGCCGATATCGTGGGTGGCGATGAGTTGATTCAGCGAATCGAAAAAGAAAACTTTATTGATTTCGATGTTGCCGTTGCAACCCCCGATATGATGGGTAAGGTCGGTCGCCTGGGACGTGTGCTCGGCCGCCGCGGCTTGATGCCGAACCCCAAGAGCGGTACCGTTGTTCCTGCTGGCGATCTGCCCCAAACTGTCAAGGCTTTGCAGGGCGGTAAAGTTGAATTCCGCAATGATAAAACTGGCCTGCTCCACGTTGCGATCGGCAAGGTGAGCTTCAGCGCCGAGCAGATCCGCGATAATCTGGCGGTGCTAATCGATGCCATCAAGGTCGCCAAGCCAAACGGCGCCAAAGGTGTCTATATCCGCACGGTCACGCTGACCAGCACCATGGGCCCAGGCATTCCGCTGGATGTAAGCGCTGTACAGACCATGGCGATGCCAAGCTAGTCCTGCCAGTCGACGCGCCAGACCGCCCTGCGGCAGCCTGGACTTGGTTGACGATACAGTCGTTATCGTCTATAATCACAAACTCAATAGCCGAAGACAGCCGGTGTTCTTTCGAGAACTTAATGGTCACAGCACCACCAGCCGAGGCAGTTGCACCACCATCAGATTTGATGCTGCTTGCTCCTGCATGTCTTCGTGCAGGAGCAATTTTATTTCCAAATTCCCGTGAAGGGGGGTGAAATCATGCCAACATTAGCAAAAGAGCAAACTGTTGCCGAGCTGGCCGAACGAATGAACCGCATGCAGATGCTGTTGATCACTGACTGCCGTGGGCTTACGGTGGCCGAAATGACCCAGCTGCGCAGCGCTGTGCGGGCCAAAGGTGGCGAAATTGTCGTTGCCAAAAATACTTTGACCCGGCTCGCCGCCCGTGAGAGCGGTAATACGCAGATTGAAGAGTTCCTGAAAGGCCCATCGACCCTGACATTCTCGTATGATGATGTTCCAGGGGTTGCGAAAGCAATTGATGATTATTTCAAGGCCACGAAAAAAGATGTCAAAGTCAAAGGTGGTCTGGTCGGATCTTCAGTTATTACTCCCGGCGACCTGGAGCGCGTCTCCAAGATGGCCAGCCGCCAGGACAGCCTCGCCAAAGTGCTCGGCGGAGTCAACGCTCCAGCCAGCCGGATCGTTGGGGCGATCAACAGCGTTATGCGCAATATCGCCTATGTGCTCAAAGCACACTCAGAACAAGCATCAACTACAGAAGCATAATTATTTTTAGGAGGATACTCAATCATGGCTTCGGATAAAGTTAACAACATTCTGGAAGAACTGAAGGGCCTGACCCTGGTCGAGGCAGCCGACCTGGCTAAAGCGATGGAAGATGCATTCGGCGTAACCGCTGCTGCTCCAATGATGATGGCCGGTGGCTTTGCTGGCGCTGGCGACGGCGCCGCCGCTGCTGCAGTGGTTGAAGAGCAGACCGAGTTCACCGTGGTGCTCAAGGCCGCCGATCCAACCAAGAAAATCGCGATCATCAAAGCCGTTCGCGAGCTCACCAGCCTGGGCCTGAAAGAGGCCAAGGACCTGGTCGAGGGCGCTCCCAAGTCCGTCAAAGAGGGCGTGACCAAGGAAGAGGCCGAAGCAGCCAAGAATACTCTGGTCGCTGCTGGTGCCGATGTCGAAGTCAAGTAGTTGAACCTGGACCAGGGAGACAGCGCCCAAGTTGCGCCGTCTCCCTGGTCCATTGTTATTTAACGGGTAGTCTGATGACCTTTCACTACCTTATTGTCGGCACGCTAACCCGCGACCTGCAGCCCACCAGCGGCTGGCGCCCAGGTGGCTCGGGCTGGTATGCCGCCCAGCAGCTCGCCCGCTGGGGCTATTCCGCCGCTGTTGCAACCCCGCTTATGTCACGTCATCTGGTGACGCTGCCGTCCACAATCGCCATCTTTCGCATCCCCAGCCCACAAACAACCACATTCTCCAACCACTATGCCGGCGACCAGCGCCTTCAGCTGATCAGCGCGGTGCCCGAGCTGCTGGCCTGGGAGGCGTTGCCACCACCCTGGCGCAGCGCTAGAATTGTCCACCTGGCGCCGCTTGCCCACGAGCTGGTCGCCATTCCGCCCCGCTCGATCTTTCCTGACGCGCTGATTGGCCTGACCGCCCAGGGCTGGCTGCGAACCTGGGATGCGGCGGGCCAGATCACGCCGCAGCCCTGGCAGCCAGCGCCGGCCGCCCTCGCCCAGGTCGATGTCGTTGTGGTCAGTGAGGAAGATGTCGGTGGCGATGAGGATCAGGTGCAGCAGTGGGCGCAGGCCGGCCCAATCACTGCGCTGACCCGTGGCTCGGCCGGGGTGACCGTCTGGCACGCCGGCCAACGTTACGATATCGCGGCCTATCCGGCCACGGTGGTTGATCCAACTGGCGCCGGGGATATCTGGGCCGCCGCGTTTTTTAGCCAGCTTGATCAAAAGGTAGCGGTCGTTGAGGCCGCCAAGTGGGCCTGTCGAGCCGCCGCCCTGGCGATTGGCACACCGGCCTAGCCAAACAGACCGACGCGAATGGTTGCGCCGCCGTGGGGAAAGCGCGGATCGTTGGGCCGCATGCCGTAGCGGGCCACCACCCAGACCTCCAGCGCGTGCTCGTTCTCGATCACCGCGTCGTAC
>JACCRK010000137.1 GCA_013813565.1 Herpetosiphonaceae bacterium | reverse complement strand
TGTCCATTAACACCAGGCTGATACTTGCGACTAGCTACCTGATTCATCGCCGCTATCAACCTCTATCAAGAGGAGCTTATCATGCCAGAGCAGGCCCCGCTCCAGAAAAAGAATGAGATCCAGCCGGACACGACACAGGCCCAAAAGTCCGATCAGGCCACGCCAGCCAGCGCCCACCAGCCCTTAGGTGTCACCAGTCCGGCGCTGCTGGGCACCCGAAACGTCGCGCAGCTCCAGCGCTCGCTGGGCAATCGCCAGATCGCGCAGATGTTGAACCCACACCCAGCAATCGCGCAGCGCATGGTCATCCAGCGTGAGCTGACCAAATCTGCCTTTATCGAGGATACGACCTGGTCATTTCTCTGCAACATATTCCACGGCCGTCGAGGCAACGCGGAGGTGCGCGGTGACATTGAGACGGCGCTGGATACATTTGAGTCCACCGATCAGGGAGCTGAGGCGTTGCGGGCGCTCAAGGTTAAACTGATGGATGCGCGAGGCAAGCTCGAAATGGCCGACAGCACCCTTGGACCGGTCATTACCAAGCTGGCGAAAGAGATTACAACGGCGCTGGATAGCCTGGGAGCCAAGGCCACAGTCTATAATCTTGATGAATTCCCGCGCGCCAAGGAGCTTATAACGGGCATTGATCTGAGCGCAGATACCAACACGAAGCTGGGGGCGCTCAAGGCGAAGTTCGCCGCGATCAACTGGTTCTACTATGAGATGAGCGGTGGCGGCATGACGGAGGTGCTGAAAGGCTCCGGTGTGCGTGGCGACTGCCGCACACTGGCCGATCTCTTTGTGTGGGTGGCGGTCAATGCGCTGGGCGTCCCCGCGAGCATGGTAAAGACTGTCGGCTATGGCAAGGACTATCTGGTCAGAGGCGGCGGCCAGGTGACCAACGCTGGGGTGCTGACCGGCAATGTCGATGATGGCGGCGGCCAGCACTGGCGCTTCACCTCCCACTCCTGGGTTGAGACGGCGATCGGGAGTATCGATCTGCTGTTTCTGGCCCAGGATCTCGACCGCAGCGGCTGGGTGGATCTCACCGCCAAGGGTATGGAGGGGGATAAGCCCTGGAACCAGTATGGCGATGTCAAGATCTATCGGCAGAACCTGGCTGGGATCACCCACCGCTACACGACGGATCCCACCGCCGCGCTCACCGACGAGCTGTAGTAGCCCGCCCCGATCAGCTGCTGCTAAAACCAAAACCGCCGCGCACTGACCGATTGCCAGTGCGCGGCGGTTTTGGCTGTCCTGACTACGGGCAGTTCGGCGGGGCGCCCGTCCCGGTCTCATTGACCTGACACTGGACATTGTCCAGCTTGTCGGTGGTCTTTTTCCCCACCACGGACAATGCTCCCACGACGACGACGGCGATCAGCACCAGAATTAAGGCGTACTCGACCAATCCTTGGGCTGCGACGTGACGTTGTCGATTGAGCCAGGCCCAAAAACGGCCCAGCTCGACTTGTTCGTCAACGGCGAAGCGCTGGCGACCGCCGGCTCAGCGCTAGAGACTGGCGGCGACCAGATTCGGCGCGGCCTCGTCGAGCGCGAGCTGGAGCTCAGCCAGGGCCGGTGAGTACATACTGACGGATAGCGAAGCGAGCGGGCCAGTGTGGTATTCACGCTGGCCCGCTCGTGCTTAGGCGAACGCTGGACCAAGATCGGAGCCAGCCAGGGTACAATAATCCCCGATCCTTAATCTGAAACAGAAAGGTGCCCGATATCCGTCCCTTCGTGCCTCTTCGTGGATCACGCGCCTCGCCAGCGCTCCGTTTGCTCAGGAGCGAAACGGCAGAAGCCGAACACGAGCACGCGCTTCATCGACGGTTACTAAGGCCCCTTGTTCGAGAAGCTCGGCATATTGAGTGATAACGCTAACCACGATTGATTGAAGATGATCTGGGGTTACATCTTGGGTGCGAATCTGAACAACGCTTGGTTTATGCATATTTGTTGCCGCCAACAATGTGCCAAAGTCAAGATCGTGCGTGAACACAATCCATTCGCCTTCCTTCGCCCATTGCATTATTTCGGCATCAGGGCCGGCTGGATTGCCGACATTTGACCAATGTACTGCAATCCAGCCGTGTTGTTCAAAAACCTCTATCCATAGCGGAGAAAGGTTCATATCGATTACAATTTTCATGTGGCGACAAGCGGAACTTCAATTTCTTCCACCCGCCATGCAGCGTACTGCAACGCCGCCCGAATATCGTCGGCCTCCAGATAGGGATAGAGCTGCAAAATGCGCTCGGTTGCGTAGCCCGAAGCAACTAAGCCGACAACCATTCCAACTGTGACTCGCAGCCCGCGAATACACGGCTTGCCCCCCATCACCTGTGGATCGAATGTAATTCGCGGTGTGGTATCCATATTCGCCTCATTTCTAGCTAGCGCAACTGTGCTGATATTGTACCTGAAACAAGCTTGTGATAGGTATAGATCCAGCTGTGGCCCGAGAATCGTAAAGACACATTTCTTTCCTCCTGCTGCTCTACTCACCCTGCAGCCGTATCTCGATCGCTGCCAAAGTCTCACGAGCAATTTGAGTCTTGGGATGCTGCGGCGGCAGCACCTGCTCCAGAATGGCTAAAGCACGTTGTATCAATGCATGAGCCTGAGAAAATTCACTGAGATGGTAATGCAATATTGCTAGATTGTTAAGATTGGTTGCAACGAAAGGATGGTCTGCACCTAAGATTTGTTCGTGAATTGCCAAGGCCCGCTCGAACAATACTTGTGCTTCGGCGTAGTTTTCCAGCGCCTGAAACAACGTCGCCAGATTGTTGAGATCAGTGGCTACCGCTGGATGATCAGGGCCATAGTTTTTTTTATCTATCGTTAATGCCTGCTGGTACAAGTGTTGCGCACTATCGTACTCTCCCAGTGTCTGGAGTAATCCTGCCAGATTATTGAGGCTGGCAGCTGTGTCGGGATGGTGTGTGCCCAGTGTGCGTTCGCGAATCTCCAACGCACGCTCTAACAAGGGGCGTGCAGCGCTATAGTCACCAGTCAAGATGGTCGGCTAGATTACTTGCCAGGCTTGCAGCAGGTATGTCCTCGCGCTCCAACGCCCTGTCCGTGATGAAGCGCAGGTGTGGTTGAATTGTCACTAGCGGTGCCGGATATCCCGTCTTGAGTAGTTCGTAGGTAACACTATTGATCACCTGCTCAACCGCGTTTTGCGCCTCGGCAGTGGGATGAATGCCGTGGACGAAGCGGGCGACCAGGTGGTGGATGGTGCTGGTTTGTTCGATAGGCTCCAGCAGCCCAACCGCGTGCAGGCGGCGCAGCGCATCGGCGGCATCGAGTGGATCGTGGTCGGCCTTCCCAATCCTCAGCGTGGTCAGCAGCAGATTGTGGGGGATCGGCTCGTTGGGGACGAAGCAGGCGGCGCGGGCCAGCAGATCGCGGGCGAGCGCGTCAGTCGGAGTGGCGGGGTCAAGGCGGTCGTAGCTCAGGGTGAAGGTGCGGGCGACGTGGCGGTCGTGGTCGATCGGCAGCCAGGCGGTGCCGCGCCCGGCCAGCGGCCGCAAGCGTCCACGTTTAGCGGTGGCCTCATAGCTCCATTCGCGCAGCCGCTGGCGCACCGTGTTTTCGCGCATGTCGAGCAGGTGGGCGAGGAACACACTGACCGTCGTGCACCCGCAGGACTGGGCGATGACCATCCCGAAACTGTACCACGCAAGCAGACGGACGAAACTGCGCCGAAGGTGCGGCATGTGAGTCGCCACGTCGGTTTCCCACTGTGCTAAACGAGCAGTCTGAGCCATGTAAATCTCCTCTGCTGGTTGTTTGAAGCACAGACAGCATAGATCAGATTCGCTGGCTCAGTTTTTCTGTATTGTTAAATACCTACCCTTGAAAGGCGGGGCGGAGGGGTGGCGAATCAAAAGCAACCAACAATCCATGAGAGAACCGTATACCCAAGCAGCCACCGATCGACGCGAGAACACATAAGCCCTGGACCACGCCCCAATGCGGCGTTGCGTTTTGCCCAGGCCTGCCGTATAGTTGCGGCGAATTTGCCTAGCACAAGGAATTCACGATGGCCATTTATGCGCACACCCGCCACTTTGCCGGAACCTCGATCGCCAACTGGGAGCCGGAGGAGACGGTCGGCGACCCGATTGGCACCCAGGCGCGGATCGGCGTCAGCTACGATGACGCTGACGGGGCCTGGCTCGACCAGCTCGATGCCTTGCTCAGCAGCCCCGCGGCCGCCGAGACGACCGCGCTTGTATTTGGCATGTGGTCAGCTGATGGCGGCGACTCGGCGGGAATCGTTGAGGCGCTTGTCGCCGGCCGCGACCGCCTGCCCAAGCTGCAGGCGATCTTCATCGGCGATATTCTGTATGAGGAGCAGGAGATCTCCTGGATCCAGCAGAGCGATGTCTCGCCGCTGTTCGATGCCTTTCCCAAGCTGGAGCATCTGTGCATTCGCGGCGCCAACGGCCTGAGCCTGGGCGCGCTGCGCCACGCCAACCTGCGCTCGCTGGTCATCCAGTCAGGCGGCCTGAGCCGGGCGGTGGTCGCCGAGGTCAGCGCCGGCCAGCTGCCGAGCCTGGAGCACCTGGAGCTGTGGCTGGGCGACCCGAACTACGGCGGCGATGCGACGGTCGAAGATCTGGCCCCGCTGCTGGCCGGCGGCCTATTTCCCAAGCTCCGCTACCTGGGCCTGCGCGACTGCGCGTTTGCCGATGAGCTGGCGGTGGCTGTGGCCACCGCGCCGGTGCTGGAGCAGATTAAGGTGCTCGATCTGTCGCTGGGGGTTCTCTCCGACGCCGGCGCGGCGGCGCTGCTGGCCAGCCCGGCGGTGGCGAAACTGGAGCTGCTCGACCTGCACCATCACTACATGTCCGACGAGCTGGTGGAGCGGATCAAGGCGCTTGGCA
Source organism: Herpetosiphonaceae bacterium (assembly GCA_013813565.1). GTDB lineage: Bacteria > Chloroflexota > Chloroflexia > Chloroflexales > Herpetosiphonaceae > JACCRK01. Next base: position 795 of record JACCRK010000137.1, on the reverse strand, counting down.
TTCAGGTCGATGTGAGCGATCAGCAGAAGGCCGACATCAACGATGACGAGATCAACCGCTATGTCGCGGTCAGCGAATAATGCTGGTGATCGGCAATCCGCCTGACCGCCGGGTCACGCTGCTGCAGGCGGCCCTCGTCGGCCTGGGCCTGCCGCCCGCCCGCGTCGTGGCCTACGCCGAGCTGCTGACGGGCGCGGTGCAGCTTGACAAGGTGGTTCGGCCGGGCGAGGTGGTGCGGATTGAGTCGCCCGGCAAGGATAGCGCCCTCGAACGAATGCTGATCGCCGCCGCAGCCGAGGATCTGCCCGAGCCGGGCCTGGCCCACCTCACGCCTGCCGCGCTGGCGGCGCTGCCGCTGGAGCCTGGGCGAATTCTGGCCTCGCGCCAGTGGTATCGCGGCTTTATGGCAACCCTGGAGCGTATTGCGGCGCAGCTGGCGCTGTGCCCGCCGCATCAGCTGATGAACCGCCCGGCCGATATCGCCACGATGTTCGACAAGCCCGCCACCCACGCCCGGCTGAGCGCGGCAGGCGTCGCGGTGCCGCCGGCGCTGGGGCCAGTGCGCTCGTATGCCGAGCTGATCGAGACGCTGCGGGCGGCCAGGCTGGGCCGGGTCTTTATCAAGCTGGCCCACGGCTCCAGCGCCTCGGGGGTGGTGGCCTACCAGCGGCAGGACGCCCACCAGCAGGCCACCACGACCGTCGAGATGGTTGAGACCGGCGACGAAATACGCCTGTACAACTCGCGCCGCATCCGCACCTACCGCGACCCCGCCGCGATCGCCCGGCTGATCGA
>JACCRK010000110.1 GCA_013813565.1 Herpetosiphonaceae bacterium | reverse complement strand
AGTAGATGTCAAACCACGAGTACCCGCCACCCTGATAGCGGCGCGGCGCCCGTGCGCTGATCACCACAAAGCGCGGGTCGGCAAAAGGCGCCAGGCCCATCAGATCCTCTTCGTTGGCGCCCACGCCGTGAAGCAGCAGCAGCAACGGCGGCTTCTCGGCCCCGCGCTGCCGTGGCTGAGCCACCAGGTGGGTCAGCGAAAGTGTTGGGTTTGCCATCGTTCTCTCCTAGTCGCAACTCGTTACTGTCCGGTGAAGAACTCTTGGATTCCGTTCTGAACTTCGTAGGCCCACTCGGTGACGCCGCCAGGAAGTGCGTACTGGTTCAGCTGGCTGAGCTGATCGCGGTAGAGCAAGATGCCGACCACAATCAGCAGGAAGCCGCTCAGCAGGTTGGTGCTATGCAGCAGCAGCGTGCGCGAGCCAAGCTTAATCTCCCAGGCCCGACCGCGCAGCCAGCGCCAGCCCCTGGATCCCTGGCCCAGCTTGCTGAAGAAGGTCGCCACCAGGATCAGCGGCAGCCCAAGGCCCAGCACATACACCAGGGTCAGCGTTCCGCCGGCAATCGCCGAGCTGCCGCTGCTCACCAGCATCACCAGGATCGAGCCAAGAATTGGGCCGATGCAGGCGGTCCAGCCAATCGCAAAGGTCAAGCCATACAGATAGGCGCTGCCCAGCGTGGCGCCCTGCTGGCGCTTGATCGCTGGCCCGGAAAAGCCCAGGCCAAACAAGCTGAGTATACCCATGAGGATAATGATCAGGCCGCCGATCTGGGTCAGCAGGAGCCGGTTGCGCCCGAAGATTGGGCCGATAAAGGTGCTAAACGTGACGCCGACTACGACCATGGTCGTTGCCAGACCGGCAAAAAATGCCAGCGATGAGACGAAGACGCGGCGTTGGCGCACGCTGGGGTCATCGGTGCTGCCGCTGTTGATGCCGAAGGTCCAGGCGAAGTAGGCCGGCAGCACCGGCAGCGTACAGGGCGAGAGAAACGAAAGCACCCCGGCCAGAAAGGCGGGAATGATCAGCCCAATCACGTTCTGGCCGCCGCTGACCGCGCCGATCAGCACCAGGGCCATAATCAGGATGAAGCCAAGCAGCAGGCTGCCTAGCAGTAAAAAAGTGGTCCGTCGCGGCGGACGCGTGGTGGTTTGCATAGGTGCTCCAGGCTAGAAAATTATTTTGTTATTGCGGTCGCTGCCGCACCAGCGCATCGGTCATGCGACAGACATCGACCATTGCGGCAACATCGTGAACTCGAATAATGTCGGCGCCATGCATAATCGCGTGGCTGACCGTCGCCGCCGTGCCAAAAATCCGCTCCTCGACCGGCTTGTTCAGGGCCAGCCCGATAAACGACTTGCGGCTGGTGCCGACCAGTAGCGGGTAGCCCAGGGCCTGGAGCTCGGCAAGATGCTGCAGCAGCTCGATATTCTGCGCTGGCGTTTTGCCAAAGCCAATCCCTGGATCAAGCACGATCTGCCCTGGCGCAATGCCCTGGTCAAGCGCAAAGCGCACACCCTCTCGCAGCTCAGCACAAACCTCGCCGGTCAGATCGCTGTACGCAACATTGCTGAAGTGATGCCCGTGCTGGTTGGCGGCCACGCTGGCCCGGCGATTGTGCATCAGGACGATCGGCACGCCCCGCTCGGCCACCAGTCCGGCGAGCGCCAGGTTCCACTCGCCGCTCGGCGTGCGCAGCCCCCAGATGTCGTTGACGAGGTGCGCCCCGGCATCCAGCGCGGCGACGGCGACCTCGGCCTTGTAGGTGTCGACCGAGATCGGCAGGTCGCACGCCTGGCGGGCGGCCTGAATCGCCGGGATCACCCGCGCCAGCTCCTCGTCCAACGTCACTGTAGTCGCGCCGGGCCTGGTCGACTCGCCGCCAATATCCAGGATATCCGCGCCAGCGACCGCCAACGCCGCCGCCTGCTGGGCCACCGTCAGCGCCGTGGCGGGGCTGAGCAGGCCATCGTGGGAAAACGAGTCGGGCGTCGCATTGATGATGCCCATCACCAGCGTGCGCTCGCCCCAGCGCCAGGTTCGCCCGGCGAGAGTCAGCGATCCACGCTCGGCGGCATCGATCGCGCCAAGCGCCTGGCTGATCGCCCGGCCGAGCTGCTGGAGCGCATCGACCGGCAGCAGGCTGAGCTTGCGGCACAGGGCCAGCCAGGCCCGCTCGCTGGCCCAGGCCAGCACCGGCGTTGGCGCCGCCGCCGTACCCAGATAGACCTCGGGCGTGATCAGGGCATCGCCGCCAAGCGCCAGCAGCTCTTGCTTGAGCAGCATCGCCGGGTGGGGCGGGACGCCATCGAAGTGGAGCAGCCGCAGCCAGGCCTTGCTGGCGACCCGCTCGACCGCCTCGGCATACGACTCGATCCGTGCGATCTCGGCCAGCAGCGCCGTGCGCTGCGTTGGCTGAATAATCCGCACATTGAAGCGGTCGGCATCTGGCTGGGCGGCGGGCCGGGCTGGTTGAGGGCTGGTCGGTTCAGGGTCGGTTCTGGCTGACATCTCAAGTTTCATTCTACCCACTTCAGCCCGCTACCAGGCTGAATCTCGACTTACAATTCGTGCCTGCTAGTATATCACGGCGAAGCTGCGCAGCGCGTCTATGCTATAATTCGGCCGCACTGTGGCTGTATCGGGAGGCGCTGTGATTCCACGCTCTTTTGGGAACTATAATGTTGAACGCGAACTAGATCGCGGCGGTGTAGCGGCGGTGTACCTGGGCCGGCATCGGGCGTTGCCGCGCCAGGTCGCGGTGAAAGTATTGCTCAGCCAGAATGAAGATCAGGTCGAGCGATTTAAGCGCGAGGCCGAGCTGACTAGCCAGCTGCGCCATCCGCATATTGTCGAGATCTACGACCACGGCATGCAGGGTCCGTTCGCCTACACCGTGATGGAAGCGGTGATGGGCGGCTCGCTGAAGCGGCGGCTTGAGGGTGCGCCAAAGCAGCGCCTGGCGCTGGATGAGGCCCTGTGGATTTTTCGCCAGATCGGCGAGGCGCTTGATTTTGCCCACACCAAAGGCACGATTCATCGCGATATCACGCCGGGCAATATTCTGCTCGACCTGACCACCAAGCGCGCCCTGCTGGCCGACTTCGGGATTGCCCGCTCGGATAAGCAGCAGGGGATCACCACCACCAGGGTTGTGATGGGCACGCCGGGCTTTTTCTCGCCCGAGCATCTGCGCGGCGCCCGCGATGTGACGGCGCAGTCGGATATTTTTGGCCTGGGCGTGGTGCTTTATGCGATGCTGGCCGGCCAGCTGCCCTGGGAGGATGCCCCGCCGGCCGATGCGATTGCGGCCAAGCCGTTTAAGCCGCTCTCGCAGCTCGCCAATCTGCCCTCCGGGATCGACCCGATTATGCTGACGCTGCTGGCTATCGACCCCAAGAGCCGCTACACCTCGGTCCGCGAGGCGATCGAGGCCCTGGAGCGGATCTTTCCGACCCAGTTTGCCGCCGCCCAGACGGCCACAGCGCCCCAGCCGCAGCGTCGCTCGCTGTACGTGGTGCCGGATTTTCAAATCGTTGGCATCAAAAATAATGATGTTGAGCAGATCCTCGGCCCAAACCTCGACCGCAAGCTCCTGACCCGCGCCCATCGGCGGGCGGAGCTGCTCAACCAGCCCGAGACGCTGGTCGATCTGCTGGAGGACTGGAGCTTGGGCGAGCGCTTTCGCCGGCGCAATCTTGGCCGTCTGGCGACGTTTCACGCGGTCGAGAGCCAGAATATCTACTTCTATCAGCTCGATGTGCTGTACGAGACCCGCAACGAGCCGTTCAGCTGGGAGCAGCCCGATCGTGAGCGCAAGCCGATGTCGGGGGCGATCGAGCTGGGCGTGTGGAAGATGAAGCTGCCCGACCCCAAGGGCTTTGAGGTATCCGAGGGGACGGTCAATGAGATCACTGGGTCCGAGCAGGTCAGCCAGTGCTCGACCTGCAACGGCAAGTGCAATATCTTGTGCAAGACCTGCAAAGGCAATGGCCGGATCACGATCACCCAGACGGTTGAGCAGCCGGTCGATGTGAAAAGCACCGCCGGCGAGAAGCCGACGGCGACCATGACGACGGTGCAAAATATCGTCAAGCCCTGCCCCGAATGCAAAGGCAAAGGGTTCCAGACCTGTCCCACCTGCGAGGGCATCGGCATGGTCATTCGGCGCAAAGGCTTCAAGTGGCAGCGCCAGCCGGCCAGCGTGGCGGCCCGCGATGATATCCCGAATGTGGATGAGGACGCGCTGGAGGCGGAGGCGCAGGAGATCTACAATAAAACGTTTCCCGGCATCCAGCCGGAGTGGCGCTCGATCCAGGCGCTGGAGAAGCTGATCGAGAACGTTGAGGTGCCAACCGATAAGAAGACCCATATTGTGCTGGCCCGGCTGCTGATTAAGGTTGTGCCAGTCACGCGGGTTGAGTTTGAGCTGAACCGGCGTAGCTCCAACGCCACCAGCCTGGTCACCCTGGTCGATCACGATGATGATTCCAGCACCCCGGCTGTGGCGACGGCGCAGACCCAGGCTGATCAGGCCCCGCCCAGCGAGATGAAGACGCTGCATCTGCTTGGGTTCAACAATGCCATCAGCCCGAGGGAGGCGCAGCTGTTCCGCGACTGGCAGCGGATTATGACGCTGGGGGCGTTTGGGTTTTTGCTGCTGCTGGTGGTGATTATGCTGGTGTTTGTGCTGGTGGTGTATTAGGAGCGGGCAGGGTTTCAAGTTTAGGAATAAGCTACAGTCCCAAAAAGGCGGTCGGCACCATTGACT
>JACCRK010000087.1 GCA_013813565.1 Herpetosiphonaceae bacterium | reverse complement strand
CGTGTATCTACCGCTGATCAGCAACTGATCACGCTTCCAAACCACCAAGGGCGCAGGGCGGATCGTCCCCACCGATCCGCCCTGCGCGTGCCTGCTTTTGAGATAGGTTAGCCCAGGAGACCTCTATGCAACGCTATATCGCATTTCTGCGCGCCATCAATGTTGGCGGGCACACGGTCAAGATGGAGCCGCTGCGGACGCTGTTTGCGGCGCTGGGCTACGCCAATGTGGAGACCTTTATCGCCAGCGGCAACGTTATTTTTGATTCGACGGAGGCCACTCCCGCCAGGCTGGAGGCCGCGATCGAGCGGCACCTGGAGCAGGCGCTGGGCTACGCGGTGGCCACATTCCTGCGCACCCCGGCTGAGCTTGGCGCGGTTGTCGGCTATCAGCCATTCCCGACCGAGGACGGCGCGGGCATCCATGCGCTATATGTTGGCTTCCTGGCCGCGCCACCAGATGCGGCGGCGCAGGACCGGCTGCTGGCGTTCCGCAGCGCGGTCGACGATTTTCACGTTCACGGGCGCGAGGTCTACTGGCTCTGCCGCACAAAGATCAGCGAGTCGCCGTTCTCCGGCGCCCGGCTGGAGAAAGCCCTGGGCATGGCCGCGACCCTGCGCAACATCACCACGGTCAGCAAGCTGGCGGCGAAATATCCGGCGGGGTAATCAAGGGCCTTAGCGGCCTCGGCGTCTGTTACCATCAGGATGAGCGATCAGCGATCCCTACTCCCCGATCCCTACTCCCTAGCGCACCAGCAGCGGCAGATACAGCCGTGGCAGCACCGCGCCAAACTCGACCGCCCCGACATCGCAGGTGCCGACCCGCGCCGCGCCACGCTGATCGAGCGTGGGGCAGGCCGCCGGATCGCCGGCGTTGATCACCGGGCTGCCTGGCAGCGGCATGATCGTGAGCATGGCAAATGCCCCACCATTGTTAGTCAGAGCGCCCATCTGGACTGCCGGCACGTTCGGCTGGTCGGTCGCCGCAACGAGCGAGGCGCAGGTTCCCTGGCTGACGTTGTGGCCGAGCGATACAAACAGCGACCCATCGCAGTTGTTGGCGCTGCCAAAGATCGCCGTGTTTTTGACCTGGACCACGTTAGGATCACCGGAGACTGATGCCTCGTAGATCGCATCGCCAGCCAGGGCGGTGTTGCGCCCGATGGTCACGTTGGTCAAAACGGCATAGCGTGCCAGGTGATACAGTCCGCCGCCAAAGCCCGCCGCCGTATTGTTGCTCAGCGTCACGTTGGTCAGGGTCAGGTTGTCGTTTGAGTTTTGATGGATCCCTCCGCCATTGCCGCCGACGCCGGTCGCCTGATTGGTGCTGATCGTGGCGTTGGTGATGAACATGGTGCCGCCGCCGTGATAGATGCCGCCGCCGCCAGTGCTCCCGGTGGCTGTGTTGCCGCTGACATTCACATCAGCCAGCTCGACCCTGTTGCCATACGAGTTAATCCCACCGCCCTGCGAGCCGCGATTGTCGCGCACCGTCGTGCGGCGCATAACGACCCGACCGTCGAGGTTCCAGATCCCGCCGCCGTCATTCAGCGCTGTATTGCCGCTGATCAGGCTGTCGGTGATCGTCACGGTCCCGGAGTTCTCCAGGCCGGCACCGTAGCTGCCGCTGTTGGCCAGCAGCGCAACCCGGCTAAGCGTGGCCACGGCATTGCTGCTGACATACACGCCGCCGCCATCAAAGCCGCTGTTGTTGGTAAAGGTTGAGTTCGTCACCGTCAGCGGGCCATCGGTGTACAGCCCGCCGCCGCGCTGGCTGCCGGCCCCGACCGTTGAGTTGCCGCTGAACAGGCTGTTGCTCACGCTCATCACACAGCCATCGTTGTAGATCCCGCCGCCGCGCGCGGCCGAGTTGCCCGAGATCACGCTGTTGTTGACCGCCAGGGTGCCGCCGGTCCCAACATAGCAGTAGATCGCCCCGCCCTGATCGGTGGCGGTGCTGTTGGTAAGCCGCGAGCCGTTGACCACAATCTGCGCGCCAGTCCCCTCGATTAGGGCGCCGCCGACCGCTGTGCTGCCTGCGGTCAGGGTCATGTTGTTCAGCGTCAGCAGCACCCCGCCATTGGCCACCAGCAGGCGGGTGAGATTGTTGCCGCTCAGGGTGATCAGGCCGGCGCCATTAAAGGTCACATCGGCCACCAGCGATTTCTGGCTGGTCAGGATGATGGTCGCCGCGCCGCCACAGTTGAACGTGACCACGCCGCCACCAGCCCAGGCCGCGTCAAAGGCCGCCTCGGTGCAGCTGGCGGGCGTGCCGGTGCCGACCACCCCGCCAGCGCTGGCTGGCTGCGCGGTCAGCTGGCTGAACACGAGCACCAGCAGCACGACACCAGCGAACAATCCACTCCCATGCTTAATCATGCCCATCTCCTTCTGGTTGATAAAGCCACACGCTTTACGATAGGCCCATTGTATACCTGCTGTACAGCCCAGCCAGGCGGGCACGCAGATCCGCCGGACAGATTTAGGTTTGTCCACCAAGCATATTCGCGCCGTCCGGATCGGACACTTCTCGTTGGTTGCTCTTGTGGTATACTAACGCCGCTGATCTGGAAATCAGCGTGGAATCTTCCACTACACAGTTGGTAGACAATGGTGTGACGTGCCTGCTGGCCCGTTTCGCCACATCGTTTGGAAGCTGAGTTGCTTGCTAGCAGCTCTGGTACGGACATCGCATCGCTGGCAGCGAATTTTGGTAATGAGTGATTCAGTAACCTTAAGAATCACTCGCCCTGGACGGGCGTGCCCCCCCTTGCTGCCGAGGAGAAAAATGAAACAATATGAACACACCTAAGCAAGATGTTGCGGTCTTTATTGACTTTGAGAACATCTACGTATCGGTCCGTGAGAAGTTCGACGCAACCCCCAATTTTGAAGCCCTGATGGAAAAATGCGAGGATTACGGCCGAGTTGTCGTTGCCCGCGCCTACGCTGACTGGTATCGTTATCCCCGCATCACCAGCGCCCTGTTCGCCAATAATATCGAGCCAATGTACGTGCCAACGTACTACTACGATAAAGATGAGGGCCGCACTGGTCGCCCGATCAAGAACAGCGTTGATATGCACATGTGTATCGACGCGATGCGCACGCTGTATACGCGCACCAATATCAGCAAGTACGTCTTCATCACTGGCGACCGCGATTTTATCGCGCTGGTGAACTGTGTCCGCCAGGAGGGCAAGGACGTTATTATCATCGGCATCGGCGGCGCCGCATCCAGCCATCTGGCGCAAAGTGCCGATGAGTTTTTGTTCTACGAGCAGATTGTTGATATTCGCCCAATGGGTCATACCGGACGCCGCCCTGAGCGCCCTGAGCGCACCGAGCGCACCGAGCGTCCTGAGCGCACCGAGCGCCTTGAGCGGGTTGAGCGCCCCGAGCGCATCGACCGGAATGGCCGCGAAGGCCGCGACGACCGGCGCCGCGATCGCCCCGAGCGCTCGCTTGAGCGAGCCGAGAAAGCGGTTGAGAAGCCGGTCGAGCTGCCAGCCGAAACTGTTGCGGCCGAGCCGGCGCCAATTGTGCCAGTCGACCGCGTGCCCACGCCAATTGTGACCACCCCCACGCCCAGCGGCGACAGCATTATCTATGACAAGCTGATCGAGGCGCTGGAGCTGGCGCGCAAACGCGGCTATGTTTCATCGTTCGGCTCGCTCAAAGTGCTGATGAAAGAGCTCCTGCCCAACTTCAAGGAAAGCCGCTATCGCAACGCCCAGGGCAAGCCATTTACCAAGTTTACCGACTTTGTGCGCGAGGCCGAGCGCCTGGGCAAGATTCAAATCTTCACCAGCGGCACCGTCAACGAGGTCTTCCTGCCCGATGAAGATCCCTACAAGCTCTCGCAGTTCGCCGAAGATCTGCCCTCGGTTGAGGCTGAGCGCGAGCTGGAGCAGGAGCTGGCCGCCGAGGCGATCGCCGAGGTAGAAGCGCTCAACGAGCCGGTTGAAGCCAGCGATGCAGATGAGTCGGGCAGCGCGGCTGAGAGCATCGAGCGCACCAACCGCCGCCGCCGCCGTCGGGGCGGCCAGGGTCGCGGCGAGCCAGCCCTGACCGATCTGCCCACCGGCGAAGCCGGCCTTGAAGAAGAGTCCGGCAGCGATGAAGTGCTGGTCTTTGGTGAGCGCGAGTGGTCGCTGTTTGATAAGGTGATGAGCGCCTACAGCGAGCCGGTCCCCTTCGCCGATATCTTCAATGACCTGCGCGAAATGCGCAATACCGAAGAGCTGGACCTGACCAACAACGCCCTCAAGGAGCTGATCAAGCAGGCGATCAACGCCGGCAAAGTCCAGCGCTCCAACCGGGGCGCCAAAGCGCACTACCGCGTAGTTACCCGACCTGCCGCCAGCGAGCAAGTACTGCCCGACCTGATTAATGACCAGGAAACCGCGCTCACTGGCGAGCACGAGCTGCCCGATCTGGTCGAGGAAGATGCTGTGTCGCCAAGTATGATCCGCGGCGAGCTGGTTACCGATCAGGCTGCCAGCCTCGATGGCAACGTGCCTGCGGTCGCGGATTACACCGCGCCTGGCGCTGATGACGCCGCAGTCGCAACGGCTGAGCCCGAGGCACCGGCACCAAAAGCGCCTCGTCGGCGCCGCAAAGCCGAGCCTACCGAGCCTACCGAGCCTGCGGTTGCCGCAGCACCTGCGGCGCCCGCCGAGGAGGCTAAGCCAGCCAAACGCCGCACCAAGCCCAAGCCCGAGGCCAAGCCCGAGCCCAAGCCCGAGGCCAAGGCTAAACCCAAGGCCGAGCCCAAGGCTGAGGCCCCCGCCGCAACCCCAAGCCGCCGGCGCCGCAAAAAAGTTGATGCGCCAAGCGACGCTGGATCAGCGGAAGCTACAACCGAGGGCGTTGAGTGATTCACTGGCCCGAGCAGGCGATTAAGATCTGTGGTGTGCGCACTGTCGAGCATGCGCTGGTCGCGGCGCATGCTGGCGCGACCTTGATCGGTATGATCTTTGCACCTGGGCGGCGGCAGATCAGCCCCGCCCTTGGACATAGCATCAGCGCCGCCCTGCGGGCCGCCGGTGTGCCCACACATAGCGTCGGGGTGTTCGTCAACGAGTCAGCCGCCACTATCAACACCATCGCCGCCGAGGCCGGGCTTGATGTCGTGCAGCTCAGCGGTGACGAGCCGGCGGATATTGTTGCCGATCTGAACTTGCTCGCTCTCAAGGCGCTGCGCCTGACCAACAGCCCGGCCGAGCAGCAGTGGCAGGCCCTGGCCCTGGCGCAGCCAGGACAGGTGCGCCTGCTCGTTGATGCGCATGTGGCCGGATCATATGGCGGGGCCGGCGTGCTGGCTGACTGGCAGCGCGCCAAAGCGTGGGCGGCCAGCACACCAACCTTGCTGGCCGGTGGGCTTGGCCCGCATAATGTCGCCGCTGCAATCGAGGCGGTTGCCCCCTGGGGCGTCGATGTGAGCAGCGGTGTCGAAACCGATGGTATCAAAGATTCGGCGAAGATAATAGAATTTGTCACCGCCGCCCGCCAGGCATTGGGGCGGCAGTATATCTAAGGAGGTCTCGATGAACATTGGTCGCTTACTCCGCCTCGGAGTTTTGGCTGGGGCGGGAACATTGGTCTATCGCGTGTACAAACAATATCAGGCCGATAGCAAATTCGAATTGGCTCCCGCCAGCAATCTCAGCACCGCCAGTGGCCCACTGAGCAGCGGACGCCGCTCAATCAGCCCGGAGCTGCTGGAGATTCTGGCCTGTCCCGTCGATAAAAAGCCGGTCGAGCTGATTAAAGATGACGCGGGCAAAGAATGGCTGCTCAATCCACGCAACGGCTATCGCTACCCGATCGAAGATGGTATCCCAATTATGTTGATTGAGGAAGGCGAGAAGAATAAGGATGAAGGCCTTATTCGCAGCGCCTAGCCACGCAGATCGCATCCAGATGATTGGGAGGGAAGCCGAAAAAGGCTTCCCTTTGTTCATGGAGCCACGCTAATGCCAAATCTTAATGAAGTTGCAACCTTTTTAAGTACAGTCCTCGATATTGAGCGCTATCCTGCCGAAGAACGTGGCACGATCTATGTTTCCTCAGCCAGGCCGATTCGCCGAATTGGGCTGGCGCTTGACCCATGGCCAACCTTGCCGTCGTGGCTGGAGCACGAGGACCTGGATATTATTTTTCTCCATCGGCCGTTCGCGCTGGACCGCGACACCGTGCCGCCAACCCGTGGCGTGGTGTACTCGAACCTGCCCTTTAATGAGCGCCTGACGATCGGCTCGGTGCCACGGCTGGCCGAGGTTCTCGGGCTGCGCGCTCGCTCACCAATGGGCGACAAGGGCGGTCGCGCCCTCGGCATGGTTGGCGAGCTGCCCAAGATGATCACGCGGCCCGAGTGGCGGCGCATTATCAGCGAGATCTATGGCGGCACCGAGGAGATCTGGGAGGATGGGCCGGATGAGATTCGCAAGGTCGCCATCGTCAACTCGATGACTCCGGCGCTGGTGCAGGAGGCCGCCAACCGCGGCGTCCAGGCCTACCTCACCGGCCAGCTGCGCGATCCCGCCCGCTCGGTGTGTAAGACTCACCGGATCTCGGCGCATAGTGTCGGGCAACGCCGCGCTGAGCTGTGGGGGCTGCGCACCCTCGCCGGCATGCTCCGCGAGCGCTGGGCCGGCATTCGCACCGCCATCTTTGAGGATCGTGGGCAGTAACGAGGATCTGCCAATGGAGGTGTGGTAGGGATTCAGCCCAAGCGGTGGCACATGTATCTCGAATCCTCACCACACCTCATAATTGATAATCCGATGATTTTAAATATTTATTTTTATACAACAATAATATGATACGACAATCATTAGAAGCTATGGTGTTTTCGCTAATTATTATAGGATCTCTAGCACTATGGATGATTGTAAAAAAGAAAGATTTATCTCAAATAATATTATATAGTATATTTATACTTTATATTTCTGGAGCTATCGCTCAGGTCTGGTCACCTCCAAATAATTCCGGGAAATCTATCATTGAAAATATCAAGAACTATCCTTACAGTGAGCTTATACACATTATTCCACTTAAGCAGCAATATTTTGATATTCATCAAACTGATGCAGTCCTCCGATTAATAAAATCATACCTGCTTAATATTTTACTTACAATGCCTTTTGGAGTACTATTTCCGCTAATAAAAAATACTACGACTCGATCAATGACACTCATTGCAATACTTGTCGGCTTAACAGCGGAGTTTGTTCAGCTACTCCTAGGGATGGTATTTGGTAATCAATATCGCATCACACATATAGATGATGTGCTGATGAATGCAACCGGTGTTATGCTTGGATACGCAATAATCACATTATTTACTCGTAGATACCCATTAATTAGCCTCAAAACAAAAACCCAGGTCTAGCGTGATTACCTCATGCTAGACCTGGGTTTTTGACGAACTGCTAGCAGCTAGCTGCAAGCTGCCAGCTACTAGCTACTATCCCTTGAAGAACTTGACATCGTAGCCCAGCCAGCGCAGCTCGTTGGGCTTCTGGCGCCAGTTCTCGCGCACCTTCACCCAGAGGTCCAGAAACACGTGCTGGCCCAGCGAGCGCTCGATCTCGTAGCGGGCGGCGGCGCCGATCTTCTTCAGCATCACCCCGCCGGCCCCGATGACGATGCCCTTCTGCGACTCTTTCTCCACCGAGATGTTGGCCCGAATGTAGATCGCTTTGTCGCGATCCTCCCACTCCTCAACCTCGACAGCCACCGAGTGGGGGATCTCCTGCTCGGTGTTGAGCATCACCTTCTCGCGGATCATCTCGGAGACCAGCTCGCGCTCGGACATATCCGAAAGCTGATCTTCGGGATAAAGCCGCGGGCCGATCGGCAGGCGGGCCGTGATCTCCTCCAGCAGCGTCTCCAGGCCCAGCCGATTCTTGGCCGAGACCGCCACCTCGCACTCCCACTCGCCCATATGGCGATACTGGCGCAGGTGCAGATCGGCCTCGCGGGTGGCATCAACCTTGTTCAGCACCAGAATATGCGGCTGCCGGGACTTCAGCACCATCTCGGCAATCTCGCGATCCTGGCGTGATGGCGGCACGCTAATATCGACCACAAAGCAGAGCACATCGGCGTTGGGGATGGCCCGGCGGGCCATATCGACCATAAAGCTGCCGAGCTTGTGGCGCGGCTGATGGATACCCGGCGTATCGACAAACACAATCTGCGCCTCCGGACCATTCAGAATGCCGCGCACCGGAACCCGCGTCGTCTGCGGCTTGGGCGAGACAATCGAGACTTTCTGGCCCAGATAGGCGTTCAGCAGCGTCGATTTGCCGACGTTGGGTTTGCCGATCAGGGCCACAAAGCCCGATCGCACGTTCTCGTCGCTCAAGGTTGCCGCCACGCCGGGGTCGCGGGGGCGCTGGTCGCGGGGCTGGGCTGCGGTGATCACGGCCTCGCTATCAATCTGGTCATCAGCGGCGGCGTCATCGGCGTCGGCGTCAAACTCTTCGTCGAAATCAACCAGCAGCGGCGCCAGCGCCTCCAGCCGCGGCTCGATGTCGAACTCGATCATCGACTGGATTTCCAGACCCAGGGCGCGCTTCTTCGCATCCACATCGATCACGGCGCCATAGGGCAGCTCTTCCTCGCTGGCGACCGGATTGGCGGCAAAGGTCAGGGTCAGGCGGTTGGAGACCTCATCCATAGCCACGCCCTCGTGCTGCTGGGCGTGCTCCAGCAGCTTGGGGCGCTTCTTCTCGCCCAGCTCAACCCGCACGCCGACCAGCTGCCCGGCGGCGTCAAGCAGATAAACCCCTGGGACTTCCCATTCATTCGCGTCGTCGCCCTCGGTGATCTCGGTAAAGTAGCAGTACAACGCGCGTGCTTCTCGATCAAAGGTTAGTTCAAACATAGGTCTCTTTCAAAATAGTGCTGTGGGCTGGATGCCAGCCCGGTAATATTATGGCTGTGGGGTGATTGGCACCGCAGTGCCGCTTAGCCCGCCATCGCTCGGACGGGCGGTTGGAATCGCCCCGCCAGGCACAGTGATGGTTGGGATATTAGCGGGCGCGGTTGGATTAAAGTTGATATCTGGCGTTGGAACCGCACTGATCGCACTGGCCTCGCAGTTGGAAACTTTGCTCACGTACACGGTGACTTCGGTATAGTTCAGCGCCTTCAGAAAATCGCTGACATTGTTACGACCCTCCGCCGCCGCCCGATCAAGAATACCCGACTCGCAGGCCGACTGGGTGATCGACAGCTCGGCATAGGCGCGGGCATCGCTCTCCAGGTTGATATCACCCTTGCTCAGCCAGCCACGCTCACGGTCGTAGATCCGGGTTTCGTTGTTATCCAGCTTCGAGTAGATAATGCGGGCCGGTGGGAGCGTGATGGTGATCGCGCTGCCATTGCTGATGATCTGGTCGTCATGCAGCTGGCTCATATCAATCCCGGCGGCAACCTCGCCACGAGCCTGGAGCAAGATCCGATCGCCAAAGAGTAAGTTCTGCAAAAAGTTGCCATCGCGCGAGGCCTCAATCAGCTGATCGGCCTGATACGAAAAGGTGATCCACTCGTTGCGGGCCCGCAGCTGCTGCACAATCGCCGGCCCCGGCGCGTTCACCTCGGCGGGCGGACTCTCGAAGAGCTGGCCCAACGGATTGATAATCCCAGTCAGTGACAAAATAACCAGAATACCTAATGCCGCAGCTGCCAGCATAATCAGGCCACTTAAACACCCAGGCCCCTGTCGTCGGTACATCAGCGACTCCTTCCAAATCAAGCGCTCAGCGCACCCTCCCCTTAGTATAGCCGAAAATTGTTGCCCAGGCGCGATCAGGTCGGGCTGAGGTATGGTTAGCGTTCGCGGCCTAGTCTGTGCTATAGATAAAAGGAGTAAAAACCTAAGGAGATTTTTATGAGCGATCCATTATTCAAAGATACCGATGCGGTTGAGCGTGAGTTTGTTGGCCAGGAGCGGCCGGCGGAGCAGCCGAATATCCCGCCGCATATGCCCAACCCGGCCCACGAGCATGGCATGTTCACCACTCCGCCAGCCCGTGGCGATCACGATGGCATCAGATCAGAGCCGTTTTTTCAGGGCACGCTGTATGGTGATAACAAAACCAGCGCTGCACCGCAGCTGGATACCAATGATGAAGTCGATCTAGAAGGAGATGACTAATGCCAAAGAACAATAGCCACAGTGGCGGCAGCACCCCCGCCGATGGAAAAGATCAGGACCGCAGCGGCGAGATGAGCAAGACCGATAAAGATCGGCGCAAATCCTCGGGCCAGGGCGGCAAAAGCGGCCGCGAGGAAAGCAACAGCGGCGGCCGCGCCCGCAATCAGCCGCCGAGCAAAGAGGATAGTCAGTAGCTAGTAAAAAACCCAGGTCTCGTGCGATTTCCGTGCGCTAGACCTGGGTTTTTGTTATGGTGCTGGAGCTGAATACTAGCGGCTAGCTGCTAGCTACTAGCCGCTACTTGCCCCAGCGCAGATTGCGGCCAACTGTGCCCAGCGGCACCGCCGGGCTATCGTCGCTCGGCAGCCACTCGAGCAGCGCGGCCTCATATGCCGCTCCGCTGACCACCGCGCCCCGGCCATCGGGCGACCACAGCACCTGTCCCGCCACAGTTGGCGTAGAGCGGAGCGGCGCGGTCGAGCCATCGGCATTGATCTGGGTCATCGTCAGCGCCGCCGAGGTCTGGCCATTTGCCAGCGCCTCATCAGTCGTTTGACGATAAAAGGCCAGAAAGGCATCGTTGCCGACGGCCAGCGGCGCCTTGACCAGCGCCCACGGCGGCGCGCCGTCGGCGGTTCCCACCAGGCGTGTGACCACGCCGGTCGCGGCGTTGGCCTCCCACATGCCCACCGAGACCATCCCCATCACATCGTTGGCAAAGTAGATCGTGGCGCCGGATAGGCTCCAGACTGGCGAGCAGCACAGAATGCCCTCGGGGTTGGTGATGGTGATCGCGGTCGTCGTCGCCATGTCGAGCACGCTGTAGAAGCCGCCCTCCGGCACATAGCTGAACGTCGTCAGCAGCTTGGATCCGTCGGGCGACCAGGCGACTGGGAAACGCAGAATCGCAAAGCGGTACAGCGCCGCCATGGCGGGATTGGCCTGCAGCTCGTGGGGCATGATCAGCGCTGGCGTGCCGCCCGAAGCCGCCATCACGTTGACGCCGCCGAGACCAAAGGCGATCTGGCTGCCGTCAGGTGACCAGACCGGGCTGGTGATGTCGCCGGCGTGGTGGGCGTTCAGATCGTTGGGGTCGCTGATCGCTGGCCCATCAACTAAAACTGTGCGGTTCGCGCCATGCTTGTCGGTGCGAATCAGGTCGTTGCCGCTGATGTACAGCAGCGACCCGTCAGCTGGCGAGATGGCGTACTCGCGGACGCCGTCAGCAGCAGCCTCGCTGGTGATCTGGGAGCTGGTGATGCCATCCACCTCAAGGCGAAAAATCTGATCTTTGCCGTCCTGGCCCACCAGGTAGTACAGCGGCGCCGGGAGCACGCCAGCGACCTCAGCGGTCGGGTCGGCGGTCGGCAGCGCCAGGGTTGGCAGATCGGACAGCGTGGTTGAGAGCGCGGTTGGTGCGCTCACCGTTGGCGCGCTGGCCGCCGTCGTGGCAGTGGCCGGGCTGGCCACGACCGGGGTTGCGGCAGGGCTTCCTCCAGGGCTACAGGCCGCCAGCGCCAGCAGCAGCAGCATCTTTAAACTAAAACGCAGCATACGCATCACATACGTCTCCTTCCAAAACAATCCGCTAACCGACATGCTACCAAGCGCGGCGCGAGTGGGTCAATGAGGATCGGCTGAGAGGGATCTGGTGGGGAAATTAAGCGCTGGCTGGGCTACCTCGAGCGCAGTCGCCGCAGCCGGCCGACCGGGTAGCCGATCATTTTGGCGCAGTCGCCGACCAGCCGGACCAGCGGCGGCAGCGTGAGCACAAAGGCCCGCTTGGGAGCGGCGAGATGGCGCGACTGGCGCCACAGGCGGCGGTAGGGCGCACGGGTGTACACCGCCAGGCCGAGCGGGATCAGTGCCAGCGCGGCCGGAAAGCGGCGGGCCAGCAGCACAACCAGCCAGAGGGTAGCGTAGGTGGCGTAGCGGATGGCGTGGCGGCGCGGCCACAGGTTGGCCACTCCGTCGCCACGGGCATAGAAAAAGTACTGGCGGGCCAGCGCCGCCAGCGATGATCGCGGCGTGAAATCAACCACCGCCCCCAGGGCCGCAGTGCTGCGAAACCCGGCGGTGGCGACCGCTCGATCAAAAAGCAGGTCCTCGCAGTGATCGGCCCACTCAGGGTAGCCGCCGACCTGCTCCCAAACAACTTTGCGAAAGGCCACCGACTGGCCCGCCGCCAGAAAGCGCGCCGGGTCCACCTCGCTGGCCTCGGGATAGTTGGTGGCGCCAATCGCCAGCTCTATGGTGCTGCGCGGCGCGGCGCGGTAGAATCCGGCCACCAGATCGGCCTCCCCGATCTCCAGCGGGGCGATAATCCGCTCCAGCCAGTGTGGGTCAAGGGTCAGGCCGGCGTCGGTCGAAGCGATCAGCGGCCCCTGGGCGTGCCTGATGGCGTTGTTGCGGCCTGAGGAGATGTTGAAGCCGCCGGCGACCAGCCGCACAGGAGCGCCGCGATCGACATAGCTGCGGACAACTGCGGCGGTCGCATCGGTCGAGCCACAGTCATTGACGACAATTTCATCAGGGCGGCGGGTCTGCGCCAGCATTGAGTCAAGCAGGCCGGCAATATTATCGGCCTCGTTTTTCACGGTGCAGATCAGGGAAACTTCCATCACAAACTCTTGGCAGCGCGGCGGGGCAGCGGTAGCCCCACCGGCGGATTATTCATCGAGAAACTCGGCGGGCGTGAACTTAATAATCGCCCGCGTCCAGTGCTGGTCGCGCTTGAGCTCAAAGGTTCCGCCAAGATCGGCGGTGACCAGCGTTTCGATAATCGTCAGACCCAGGCCAGTGCTAACCCGATGGGGCACCGGCGGGCGGGTCGGGCCATCATCGCGGACCTGCACAAACGCATCGTGATTGACGCACCAGGCATCGACGCCCAGTGTACCACCGTTCTCGCCGAGGCCGTGGTCCAGCGCATTGTCAACCAGCTCGTTGATCACGATCGCCAGCAGGGTCGCCGCCCGCGAGCTCACCTGCACCGGATCTCCGGTAATCTCAAAGGCGATCGGCACATCGTCGAGCAGGGTGGCGCGGGCGTTCTCGGTGACCTGCTTGGCAATATCCTGAATCGAGGTCTGCCCCAGGTCATCGCGGCTCAGCAGATTGTGCACCGCCGCAATCGCCTGGATCCGCTGCACGCTATCCTCAAGCGCCTCCCGCCCCTCGGTGTTGGGCTTGATCCGGCGGGCCTGCATCGTCAGCAATGCCGAGATGGTCTGTAGGTTGTTGCGGACGCGGTGGTGGATCTCCTGGAGCAGGGTTGATTTAATCGTCAGGTTGCGCTGGGTCTCCTCATAGAGCCGGGCGTTTTCAATCGCGATCGCGGCCTCGTCGGCAAACGTGCTCAGCAGCTGGACCTGCTCGTACTCGATGTAGCGCGGGTCATAGCTATAAAAACAGAGCGCCCCAGTGATCCGGTCGCCGGTGCGCAGCGGCAGCGCAAACAGCGAGTGAAAGCCCTCGCGATAGGCCAGCGCCTGCACCGGCGACCAGCGCTCGTCGGTGTAGGCGTTGGGCACCGCAATCGCCCGATTCTCCTTCAGGACCTGGACGATCAAATCCTCGACGCCCGAGGTGCGGCCAGGCCCGTACGAGGCCACCAGGCGCGGGCGGCTGGCCGCGTTGACGTGAAACACATCAGCGCGATCGACCCCGGCGATCTGCACGGCCTGCTCGACGATCAGCGCCAGCAGCTCGTCGATATCGAGGGTCGAGGCCAGCGCCGCCGTCACCCGCTGGAGCGTGGTCAGCTCGCGAATCTTCTGGTGCAGGCGGGCGTCGGTCTGCTGATACAGCTGGGCATTGGCGATCGAGAGCGCGATCTCGCCGGCCACCACCTCCAGATAGGAGATCTGCTCGTGGGTAAACTCGTGCGGCTCACGGGTCTGCACCGTGATCACGCCCTGGAGGGTCTCGATGCTATGTTTCTCGCTGGCGAAGAGGATGATCGGCACCGCCAGCAGCGAGCGGAAGGCCCATTCATCGAGCAGCGGCTCGTGCTGGTAGCGATTCTCGACCCGCACATCGCTGACCGAGATCGGCTTGCCCTGCTGGCCGGCCCAGCCGGTCACACCCTCGCCGAGGCTGATCTCCACCTCGCCAATCGCCCGCGGGTTGAGGCCGTGGGTGGCGCGCAGGCGCAAGATTCGGCGGTGCTGGTCGAAGACAAATACCGAGCACACATCAACCCGCATCACCTCGGAGACTGTATCGACCACCGTCTGGAGCGAAGCATCCATATCCAGGGTGGAGTTGGCGGCGCTGATGACCCGGTGCAGGCCATCGAGCTGCTGGACGCGGCGGACAAGGTGGCTTTGCCAGTGGCGGGTGCGCTGCTCCTCACGGGCGGCGGCGTAGCCCAGCAGCAGGTCGGTAACAACGCTGGCGGCATCAATCCCGCTGATCGTTGCGGCGCTCAGGCCGGCCTCGGCCAGCTGCTGGGCGGCGGCGCTGCGGATCTGCCAGTCGGCGCCAAAGGCGCGCAGCTGTTGCGACCGGGCCTCGGCGTTGTCATTTTGCAGCAGGGCCAGCACCGCCTTGGCGGTCGCAGGGAGGTTCTCGGATTCCAGCATCTGGTCGGGTGGCACGGGGAGGGTTTCAGTGGTCATAGTAATACCCTCGAATGGTAGCGCTTTCAAAAAAATTGCCACCGTAGTGTAGAACGATTACGGCGAATTGGCAACATGGGGTTTAGGGTAGGGCTTATGCGTTTTCCCATCGATCATAGGTTTATTTTGATTCGCCTCCCCCACCCGCACGCGGGTCCCCGTTCCCTCCTCCGGCGGGCGGGTGCCCTGTGGGCGGTGGGGGTTTTCATCCCCCTGGAACCCCCTACATTTGAGCTTGTGGATGGAGTATGCGTGGTGGGTCCATGCCATGCGCTCCACAAAATGATCTGAGCTTTTTGGAGGTGGGTGATGCTGCTCTCCGCCGAGCTCAGGGAGGTGATTGCCCGTCTGGTCGAAGCTATGTCCGCGCAGGCTTTGGTCAGCTTGCTGCCAGTGCTTGATAGCGCAAACTTAGTATGCCCTGCACTTGAATAGTGAAGCGGTATTTTTTGCTGCCATTGAAATGACAGCTCGGCGTCGAGGAGGTCATCGCCGAGTGTCTAGCATGCCCTGAGGCGGTCTGTTAAGTAAGACACGCACGCAGCACGACGGCTGGGTGCGTGCGTGTCTGCACTGCTTACTCCTGGCTGATTACATTCATGGTGCCAGTGTCGCTGATGGTCGGATCTTGCCCCCCGAGGCCGTGGGTCCAGCTCACCACATTGGTATTACCCGTAATTACAATGCTAGCAACGCTGCTGATGGTGATCGCGTTCTCATTCCCCGATACCTGAAGGATTGGACAGTCGCCGGTCAAGCTAATACTATTTCGAACGCCGCGCACCTCGACGCGTTTGCCCGCACAGTCATCGCTGATGACGGCATCGTTGGCATGGATGATCAGGGCATCCGCAGTTTCCTCAGTTTCCTCCGTCGTGCCATCTCCTGCGTCACCCGATGCATCCACACGTACGATCGGGGTGCCCTCATCATTGGTGACCTCGATATGCGCCCCGCCCGTCTCAGATCCACTTATGTTTACGACCGGGGTCCCTTCGTCATTGGTGACCCCAATCGTGGCGCCACCCTGACCGCCCGCATCCGCAGTCGGTGTGGTGGATCCTCCGGCTGGTTCTGACAGGGGTGTTTCGGTAGATTGCTGCTGCATGCCACTCGATCCCGTCATTGCAGTTGCGTCCGACCCACCGGTGGGGACATGCTCAAGCCGGCCACAGGCGCCCAGTGCAAGGGCGCAGAGGACAAGGCAGATTCGTCGTGTCATGGTGTTCATGGAAGTACTCCTTACATACTGCCAGCGTCTGTTTCGACGGCGGCGTTCAGTCATAGTGCAAGGTTAGTGCATGGATGTGACGCTGGTATTCCCCCCAGGTTAAGCTTCCGTCACATCCTTGTAACCGCGAGGCAGGGTGATCTGGAAAGTGGTTCCCTGGCCCAGCTCGCTCGGACTGTGACACACGATCTGGCCGCCGTGATGCTCGACAATGGCCTGGACGATGGTCAACCCAAGGCCACTCCCTGGAATATGCTGCTGGCCTTCAGCGCGATAGAGTCGGGTGAATAAGTGGGGCAGATCCGCAGCGGCAATGCCGGGACCATCATCGTGCACCTGAATGATCTGGACGGTGGCGGTTTGCTGCACCGTTACCACAATCGTGCCGCCGGCATGCCCATACTTAATACCGTTATCCAACAGATTCAAAAAGACCTGCTTCCAGGCACTGCGATCAAGGCTAATCCGTTCCAGGCCAGGATCAACGGCGACCTGAAGACTGATGCTACGAGAATGGGCGTGCTCCCACAGATGCTGCACGACCTCTTCAACAATCAGGCCAAGATGATGGGGGCGCCGATTGAGGGCATGCTGGGCATCGAGTTTGAGCAAGGTCAGCACATTGGGTGTGAGCCAGGCAAGCCGCGTAATTTCGTCATGCACCACCTGGAGCGACCCCCGCCACACGTGCTCCTGAGCCGTCTGTGTTTGCGCCATGATATAGGCGAGATGCCCCTGAATAGCGGTGAGGGGCGTTTGTAACTCATGGCTCAGGGCCTGGAGAAAGCTACGGTGCTCCTGTTCGTGGTGCTGGTGCTGACTGCCATCCTGGAGGGTCAGGACGATCGTGCGACCAGCCGGGTCAGAGCGGTGGGTCTGAAGGTGGATTACGATCTCCTCAGCACCAGTCACAGTCCAGGCCAACGGATGCGGGTGCGTGGCAGCCCGTTGGATGATCGCGGTCATATCCAGCATGGGGAGCACGCTGGTGGCCGCTGTATTGGTAAACACAACCTGCTGGCGCTGGGCGTCGATGAGGGCAATACCCACCGGGGTGCTAGCTAGCGCGGCACGCCAGCGGCGTTGGCTCATCTGGCCAGCGCGGTATGCCAGGACACTCAGCAGAAGGATGCCCAGGGTCAGCAGCCCGAGGGTGAGCAGCAGTTCAAGCGCTGAATCGAAGATCAGGGCATTGGGTG